>DATJCP010000244.1:0-2490 GCA_035514715.1 Candidimonas sp. | reverse complement strand
GCTGCCGTCAGCCATTTCCAGCAAATGACCGAGCAGGCCAAACCCTGTGACATCAGTCATGGCCTTGACTGCCGCCAGTCTGCCAAAATGGCGGCCCGGCTGATTCAAGGTACACATCCAGTCACGGGCCAGGCCCACGTCCTGCTCGCGCAACTTGCCCTTTTTCTCGGCGGTCGTCAGTATGCCTATGCCCAGCGGCTTGGTCAGATAAAGTTTGCAGCCAGCAACAGCGGTATCGTTGCGTTTCATATAGCGCTTGTCGACGATACCCGTCACTGCAAGCCCAAAGATGGGCTCGGGCGCATCGATGGAATGGCCACCAGCCAAAGGAATACCCGCCGCTTCGCAGGCAGCTCGGCCGCCGCGCAGGACTTCCCCCGCGACTTGGGCCGAAAGGATATTGATGGGCCAGCCCAGAATGGCAATCGCCATTAGCGGATCGCCACCCATGGCGTAAATATCGCTGATCGCGTTGGTTGCCGCAATTCGGCCGAAATCGTATGGATCGTCCACAATGGGCATGAAAAAGTCGGTGGTCGACACCACGCCCCGCTCGTCATCGACAGCATATACAGCGGCGTCATCGCGCGAGGCATAGCCTACCCACAATTTCGGATCCAGCTTCTGCGCCCCGCTGCCCGCGAGTATGGTTTCCAGTACCTTGGGTGAAATCTTGCAGCCGCAGCCTGCGCCATGACTATACTGAGTTAAGCGTACCGGTTCGCTCATGTGGAAGAGCCTCGTTAAATGATGGGTGAAAACAGCGATTTTACAGGGCCGATACCGTACCCCGCTGTGTACACTACCGCCGCTACCGTTTTATTTTGCCTGGACCATGAACATTATTATCAACGAAGACCTCCGTGCCTATATCGACCCGCTGACCGAAGAAGAATTCACCGCACTGGAACGCAGCCTGTTATCCGAAGGATGCCGCGATGCGCTGGTGCTATGGGGCGATATTCTGGTGGATGGACACAACCGCTACGGTATTTGCCAGAAACACGGCATACCATTCAATACGATGCAGAATCACACCTTCCAATCCATGGACGATGTGCACATCTGGATGATAGACAACCACCTTGGACGGCGCAGCGTATCGGATTTCCAACGAGGCGTGCTGGCCTTGCGCAAAAAAGAAATCGTCGCCGAACGCCTGACGCAAGTGCAAGCGCAGCGCGCGGCGGCCGAACTGGCGGGAACAGACACCTCGGTTCAAGAACATACCGAACCTCCATGGACCCGCGAAGCCGTGGCGCGCGCAGCACGGGTCAGCAGCGCAACCTTGGGGCAGATCGAAAAAATCCAGAAAACAGCTGCGCCTGAATTGGTCGACGCCGTAAAGTCAGGAGTGATTTCGATTAATGCGGCGGCGGCCGTCGCTTCCCTGCCCAGCGAAGAGCAAGTCGCCGCCGTTGCAGGTGGCAAGAAAGAACTGCGTCAGGCAGCCAGACAAGTGCGCGAAGCCCGGCTCCCGCCCAAGCCCGAACCGGAAGCGCCCCCCAGTGATGCGACACCCGACCAAGTCGAAATCCATCGTCTGTCGCTATTGGTTGGCCAGCTTACCGAAGAGCGCGATCAACTGAAGAAGAAGGTGCAACATTTGACGATTGCGCTGGCGGAGGCCCGCGAAGGGAAATAGCTCGCAACATCATGTCACGCCTGCTACCGGATGATGCAAATAGCTATAGATAACTTTCAATTTAAATCTTCGGAACACAGGCGCCAAGCGTATAGTGAAGGAAAAAACGCTCGCATATTACCAAGAGATAGCGCCCGTAATATCCCACAAGCTCTACCGCCTACATTCCGCTAGTAGGCTCGATTGGCAGCAACGCACTTAGGGAGAAAATAATGACCAATGTGCAAGCCAAAAATATCGACGAACTGAAAAACCGCTTCAAAGGCAAGATTGTTCTTCCCAGCGACAGCGCCTATGACAATACCCGTAAGATCTGGAATGCGATGATAGACAAACACCCTGCTGTCATTGCTTGTTGCGCTTCAACGTCGGACGTGATGCTGGGCGTGAACTTCGCCAGGGAAAATGACTTACTGCTTGCCGTGCGCGGCGGCGGCCACAACATCGCCGGCAGTGCCCTTTGCGACGATGGCATCGTGATCGACCTTTCACAGATGAAAACCGCAAACGTGGAGCCCACTAAACGCCGTGCCACCGTCGATGGCGGCGCCACACTCGCTGACTTTGACGCGGCCACCCTGGCATATGGCCTGGCAACGCCGCTGGGCATCAACTCCACCACCGGTGTTGCCGGACTGACATTGGGCGGAGGGTTCGGCTGGCTTAGCCGCAAGTACGGCATGACGGTCGACAGCCTGGTGTCCGCCGAAGTGGTCAACGCCGCTGGCGAGGCCATCCATGCAAGCGCAACCGAGCACCCGGATCTATTTTGGGCGCTTCGAGGCGGCGGCGGTAATTTCGGCGTAGTCACCCACTTCGAATTCCAGCTCCACCCTGTCGCCCCC
>DATJCP010000243.1:0-5745 GCA_035514715.1 Candidimonas sp. | reverse complement strand
TCCCCCTGGTGGACCATTGTTCTTGCCGTGATGGGGCTGGCCTGGTTTGCCAGCCGCCGTATCGGTTTTTCTGTTGTCATTGGGCTGATGCTTTGCCTGATCGGCTTCATCGGGCTGTGGGATGCGGCAATGCAGACCTTGTCGCTCATGATCGTGGCCGTGCTGATGTCGGTGGCTATAGGCATACCGGTAGGCATCATGATGGCCAGTTTCAAGTGGTTGCGCACCATCATGCTTCCCATCCTGGATGTCATGCAAACCATGCCCAGCTTTGTCTACCTGATCCCTGTGGTGATGCTATTCAATCTAGGCAAGATCGCCGCCATTTTTGCGACAGTGATTTATGCCGTCCCTCCAGTCATACGCCTGACCGATCTGGGTATACGCCTGGTCGATAGCGAGGTGCTGGAAGCGTCCCGGGCTTTCGGTGCAAACCGGGTCAAGCAGTTGTTCGGTGTGCAGTTGCCGCTGGCTATGCCCAACATCATGGCGGGCATTAATCAAACCACGATGATGGCTTTGGCCATGGTGGTGATCGCGTCCATGATAGGCGTGCGCGGGCTGGGCTATGAGGTTTTACAGGGCATCAATCGTCTGCAGGTGGGGCGTGGTGTGCTGGCTGGTCTGGGCATCGTGATTTTGGCGATAGTCTTTGATCGTATTACGCAGGCGTTCGGGCAACGTCAAAATAAAGGAGCCTGATATGACGACAAAAATAGAAATACGTAATATTTTCAAGATTTTTGGCTCGCGGCCTGAGCGTTGGCTGGATGAAGCCAAAGCCGGCATCAGCAAGGAAGCGTTGCTGGCCAAAAGCGGGCATACCCTGGGCCTGCGCGATATCAGCCTGTCTATAGAAGAAGGCAGTATTTACGTGATCATGGGTTTATCCGGGTCGGGGAAATCCACCTTGATACGGCACTTCAATCGTTTGATCGAGCCCAGTGCAGGCCAGATACTGGTTGACGGCGTCGATGTGATGACGCTGGGTAAAACGGCGCTGGAAAAGTTTCGGCAGCAAAAGATGAGCATGGTGTTCCAGCGCTTCGGCCTGTTTCCTCATCGCACTGTGATTGAAAATGTCGCCTATGGCCTGCAAGTGCAGGGTATGAGCAAAGACGAGCGCCGTCAGCGCGCCCAGCATTGGCTGGAGCAGGTTGGCCTGGCCGGTTTCGAAAACCAATATCCGCATCAGTTGTCGGGCGGTATGCAGCAACGGGTCGGTCTGGCGCGCGCCTTGGCCACCGATGCGGAAATCTTGCTGATGGACGAGGCGTTTTCGGCCTTGGACCCGTTGATTCGCCGGGAGATGCAAGATCAGTTGTTGCAGTTGCAGGCTCAGTTGAACAAGACCATCGTATTTATTACGCATGACCTGGACGAAGCGTTGCGGCTGGGCAATCGTATTGCCATTCTCAAAGGCGGCGAGTTGATCCAGGAGGGCACGCCCGAAGACATTCTTCTTGCGCCGGCTGATGATTATGTCCAGTCTTTCTTGCAGGATGTGAATCGCAGCAAAGTGCTTAATGCGGCGCATGCTTGCAATGAGCCTTCGCTGACGTTGACGATGCGGACGCGGCCCAGTCATGCGGTAGAACGTATGGCTGCGCGTGGTTTCGATTACACGGCGGTGCTGGATGGCAAGCGGTTGGCGGGTGTGTTGACGCGTTCTGCCGCTGAGCGTGCTGTGCGTGACGGGGCGCGTGATGTGGCTCGTTATGTCGAGGATATGGCGTCGGTTCCTGCTACGGCAGGGCTGGATGAGGTGTTGGGCCGCATGCTGCGTAGTACAGAGCCGTTGGCGGTGACGGGCGAGAATGATGAGTTTCTTGGGATGTTATCGCGCAGCAAGGTGGTGGAGTTGGTGACGCCGATTATCGATGGCGATGTGGCTAGTGTTGTTGCTGATGCGGTTGATAGCGAGAAGGGCGTGCATCTTACTGCCGCATAGGCTGCTATTCGGCTTTCTGATATTGATTTTACTGGCCCTTTTTGGGCCAGTTTTTCTTGTATTGATTTCGTTGTTTTTGGATCGGTTCTATCGTTTTTATGACTGCGCGGCGCGCTCAAAATTCGCTGGGCCCATACTGGCTCGCTGCGCCTCATAATAGCGTTGATCGGACGACGTTTCTTGCGGGCCGGTACCTATAAGCGCTGACCGTACGTGATGCCACGGTCTCCTCTCTTGGCCCAAACCGTCTGCTGGATGTAGCCGTCTAGGTATGCCTTCTTAACCACGGTTGCCGCTTAATAAACCTAAATAGTCTCAGTTACATCCCAGCTCGACGAGCGTAAACCCTGACTACATGCCCATACCAGGCAAATAGCAAAATAGCCGACAGCCCCAGCCCCATCAACGCCATCAGCCACATGCTGGCGGCGCCCACCGGAGCGCCTGGCATCACTCGATTGATAACCGGCTGCAAGGCCCCAGCCGCTGGTCCAAACCCCAGCCACCAGCCGCCTACCAGGCCAAGTCCAGTCAGCGCGACTATCTGCAGCAGCAAAGGCACAACCGCCACTTTATAGGCACGCAAAAGATAAGAACCTATACATTGCATCGCATCGCATAAGTGAAACCAGGGCAGTACCTGCAACAGCGCTGCGGCAATGACCGCGACCTGGATTTCATCGGTATAGGCGCGCAGAATAACGGTTTTTCCGGCCACCAGTGCAATAGCGGTGATTGCCGCTCCCGCTGCCACAATCACAATGCCAGCCATCCCGGTCCTGCGGGCTCTTTGTATGTCCCGTGCACCTATCGCCTGCGCCGTTAGTGACGCCGAGGCAATCCCGATTGCCATCGGCATCATGTAGCATAAAGCGGCCAGATTCGCCATGATTTGATGCCCGCCTGTGACGAACATACCTTCGCGCGCGACTAGTAAAGCCATGAAGCTGAAGGCGCATACTTCGATCAGGTACGATCCACCCATGGGGATGCCCAGGCGCAGCAGTTCTTTCTGGCTGGGCCAGTGCGGCTTGCCCAGGCGTAGTTTGAAGCGCAGGTAAAAAGGGTCGCGATATATCGCCCATATTCCGGCGGTCAGTGTCAGCCATCCCACGACTGCGGTTGAAAGGCCCGCTCCGGCCGCGCCCATGGCTGGCAGCCCCAGCTTGCCGAACATGAATACCCAGTTGAAGAAAAGCTTGAAGATGATGCTGACCAGGTTGATTGCCATCACTATTTTTGGGCGTGAAATGGCAGTGCTCAGGGCGTAGACGGTACGAAAAATAAGGGCGGCGGGCAGTGCCAGAATCAGCGCGCGTAAATACCAGGTGATGCCGCTGCGAACCGCGGGGTCGACTTGGCCGGAAAGCGCCAGCCAAGCGTCTGGAAACATCATGGTTGCAGCGCCAACTGCGGACAGGCCCAGCGCCAGCCATACGCCCTGGCCCCATGCGCGTCCAACCTCAAGGTAGCGCTCGCCGCCAAAGTGCTGAGCGATGATGGGGATCAGGGCGTGAATGACGCCCATCAGGCCTACGAATACCGTGATGTAAATGGATGCGGCCAGCGCCATGGCTTGCAAGTCGGCGGCGCTGGCGTGACCGGCCATGGCTGTATCTATGACGCCAAATGCAATGCTGGCCCATGAACTGATCAGCACCGGCCAGGCCTGGCGCAAGATTTCTTTAACGTAGAATCCAAAGCCCCTGAGTTCAGGAGTGTGTGTACTCATTCTTTTCCGACGCGCAGCAAACGGAACATTTCGTGGCGATCGGCTCCGCGTTTTCCTTGCCATATGACTGTGCCTGAGTCGGAGAAAGCGGCCGAGCCATCGGCAACGCTTTGCGGCGATGTTTGCTGCAAAATCAGCGGGCACTTGGAGTCGTAGCTGAAG
This sequence comes from Candidimonas sp., assembly GCA_035514715.1. Lineage (GTDB taxonomy): Bacteria > Pseudomonadota > Gammaproteobacteria > Burkholderiales > Burkholderiaceae_B > Pollutimonas. Next base: position 1,900 of record DATJCP010000243.1, on the reverse strand, counting down.
TTAATGGAGTTGAATACAAGGAATGATGCCCGTTGGCCAGTGCCCAGGCCAAGTGCTCGGACGCATTCGCCTGGCGCTTTGTGGGTCGCCAGGGCTGTAGCCAGTTGTGCCGATACGCTGCGGTAGCTGCGTACGTAGTCAAGCACCGGCATCCATAGGGTAACCAGCATAAGCCAGGTGACTATCAGGCCGCCCGCCGATAATACGGTGCCGCGCCATAGGGCTACGGGCTTGCTGTGCAGTCGCCAACGTACCAGCGCTATCCAGGCCAGGGTGCCTGCGCCGGCGATCAATAGTGCCGGCCAGGAAATGAAGGCTTCATAGCCGCGGGTCTGGCGTGCGATGTTATGGGCGATCTGGCGTGGCCAGCCGGTTTGCAGTGCAATCCAGCCTAGCCACACGGTGGCTGTGGTCAGTGAAAAACACATGACGGCAAACCAGTCCAGGGAATTCACGACGCCACGGCGCAGGGTGGGTAGTGCAAAGGCTGCAAGCACGGCGGCTGGTACCGCCATCAGGCTGTATTCGGGTTCGAAGACATCTGCCAGAAACAACATAGTGACTAGCGGCCATACGGCAAACATCAAGGGTATCCAGATGTGGGGGGCCGCAAGCCATGAGCGCCAGCGCCATAAAGCCAGAAGGGCGAAGGGCCAGGTCGGCCATAGGAACCAAGGCAGATCGCGAAGTATGCTGCTCAGGACGTTGTAGCGCGGCCAGCTAAATGACTGGATATTCCATAGCCACCAGTTGTGCGTCCAATAGTCGCCCAGCCGCTTGGCCGGAATCCACCACAGCAAGGCCATGGCGATGCCGATGACAAAGGTGATGATCAGCCATTTTTTCTCGTGCCATAAGGCGCTGCGTGGGTGGAAGCAGAAAGGAACGGCCAGCATGATGGGCAGCGAGCCTATCCAGCCACGGGTCAAAAATGATGCGCCCAGGGCTACGCCCAAGATAATGGAGCCTGAAAAAGGCTGGTCCAGCATGCGGGCAACGGCATAGAAAGCCAGTGCCTGGAAAGCGATCAGCGCTGGCACTTCAGAGGTTTCGTGCATGCGCCATAGAATGCCTACTGTAGCCACGATCAGCAGCAAAGCGGCATCGGCGATCATGCGGCCGTAGTCGCGCACAGTGGGCTCGCCGCCAAAGGGCAAGGCAAGAGGCTGAGGTTCGGGGCGGCGGCCCAGCAGGTAGCTGCCGTACCATACCGAAGCAGTCAGCAGGCCGAACCAAAGTAGGTTGGGCAGGCGAGACGCGATAATGGCCGCGTCCAGCGGTGTGGTGAAGTACTCGAAGAAAGGGGAAAACAGCCAGATGCTGAAGGCGCCTACCCACATCACAAGGGGACCGTCCTGGGCATGAGCCAGCGTTCCGACTTGTGGCAGCAGCATGGCCAGATTTTCGCCTTGCAAGGCAGTCATCATGGTAGCCAGGCCCACTACGTCGTCGGTTTTCCAGGGGTCCCGAAAGAACAGGCCCGCCAGAATATAAATAACGCCTACCACCAGCAGGAATAATCGGGGTAGCTTGATGGTGGCGGTTGCCGTCAGGCGAGCGGGTGTGGAAAGGGAGTCACTGGGAGACACTAGGAGGCGCCCTAAGAGGGTAGAGATGAGGCTATCTTAAATTAAAAAGGCAGCCCGAAGGCTGCCTTTGGCAAACACGGGCAGAACCGGCTGGCTTACGAAGCCTTGCGAGTAGTACCTGTGGTGCGGGCAAAACGGGCACGGAACTTCTCGACGCGGCCGGTTTCGACGATGCGAGTTTGCGCACCAGTGTAAAACGGATGGGATTCCGAAGTCACTTCACACTTGAACAGGGGGTAGGTCTTGCCGTCGAGTTCGACGGTTTCGCGGCTGTGCAGCGTAGAGCGCGAAATGAACTTGGTGCCTGTTTG
>DATJCP010000242.1:0-1588 GCA_035514715.1 Candidimonas sp. | reverse complement strand
GCCGGCCTCAAGCGTATTGCCGAACGTGTGGCTTACCTGACTGCTTTCCTGCGCCAGTCCTTGGGCGATCTGGGTGTTACTGTCGTCAATCAGCACTTTTTTGACACGCTTTTGCTGGATACAGGCAAGCAGACGCAGGCTATCGTCAAGGCAGCCCAGGCTGCATCCATTAACCTGCGCCAGGTTGGCGCCACGCAATTGGCCGTGTCGTTGGACGAAACGGTTACCGTGGCTGACCTGAATGCTTTATTGCAGGTGTTTGCCCAGGCTTTAGGCAAGTCGTGGGATGCCGCTGCACAGCGCGCCTTGCCTGCCGAGCACGGCATTCCTGCCGCCGTATTGCGCGAATCCGTTATCTTGGCGCACCCCATTTTCTCGCGCATCCAGTCTGAAACAGATATGCTGCGCTACCTGCGTGGCCTGGCCGACAAGGACCTGGCGCTGGATCGCACCATGATTCCGCTGGGTTCATGCACCATGAAGCTGAACGCTACTGCGGAAATGATTCCCGTCACTTGGCCTGAGTTCGGCAATATGCACCCGTTTGCGCCGGTATCGCAAAGCCAGGGCTACAAAGAGCTTATCGATCGCCTGTCGGCCGCGCTTTGCGAGATTACCGGTTACGACTCGATCAGCCTGCAGCCCAACTCGGGCGCCCAGGGGGAATATGCCGGTTTGCTGGCCATACGCGGCTACCACCAGGCCAACGGCCAGCATCAGCGCAATGTCTGCCTGATTCCTGCCTCGGCCCACGGTACCAACCCGGCCTCGGCTCAATTGGCCGGCATGGACGTCGTTGTTGTCGCTTCCGATGAAAACGGCAACGTCGACGTCGCCGACCTGAAAGCCAAGATAGCCCAGGTAGGCGACCGCTTGGCCGCCCTGATGATCACCTACCCGTCCACGCATGGCGTGTTCGAGGTGGCCGTTACCGAAATTTGCGCGCTGGTGCACGATGCTGGCGGCCAGGTGTACCTGGATGGCGCAAACATGAATGCCATGGTTGGGCTGGCGCAGCCGGGTAAGTTTGGTTCCGATGTGTCCCACCTTAACCTGCACAAGACTTTCTGCATTCCGCACGGCGGCGGCGGTCCGGGCGTAGGCCCTGTGGCTGTACGTTCCCACCTGACGCCTTACTTGCCTGGTGTTTTGAAGGAATCGGGCGAACTTCCAGAAGGTACGCCGGTAGGCCCGGTGTCGGCGGCTCCGTTCGGTTCGGCCAGCATCCTGCCTATTCCGTACCTGTACATTACGCTGATGGGCGCGGAAGGTTTGCTGGCGGCAACTGAAGTTGCCATCCTGAATGCCAACTATATTGCTGCCCGTTTGCAAGCGCATTACCCCATTCTGTATGCGGGGCACAATGGCCGCGTGGCGCACGAGTGCATCCTGGATATTCGTCCTATCAAGGATGTCTGCGGGATTTCTGCCGAAGATATCGCCAAGCGCCTGGTCGATTACGGTTTCCATGCGCCGACAATGAGCTTCCCTGTCGCGGGAACCTTGATGGTAGAGCCTACTGAATCCGAAGGCCTGGCCGAACTCGATCGTTTTATCGACGCGATGATCGCCATTCGTGCTGAAATCG
>DATJCP010000241.1:0-8902 GCA_035514715.1 Candidimonas sp. | reverse complement strand
GCAAAGACGGAAAATTATATCAGTAGTTACCCTAGTTTTATAAACCGAACAGCTATCGGTCTGGATGTCCTGATCGCTGCGAAGAGCCGCGAATCATCAATGTGCCCGGCAACAAGGCTTTGCGCGCCGGCACATCCGATCCCACAATACGCTGCATCAAGCATTGCGCCGCCAGGCGCCCCAGCTCATCGGTAGGCTGGGAAACCGTAGTGATGCCCGGCCCCACATAAGGCGCCCATTCGGTGTCGTCTATTCCCACCAAACCTATATCTGCGCCCAATCGCCAGCCAAGCTGTGCAACCGCGGCGACAACGCGTAATGTGACCACCGCATTATTTGAAATAACGGCAGGCATTGTTGAGCGCGCCTGCGCCCGGGCTCGGGCAACCTGCAAAGCAGCAACCAGAACGTCCTGCTCGTTAGCCTGGCTTTCCACGCAAAGGCCAGACACCACACCGGCTTGCTCACCGACAAACCTGTTGAAAGCGTTGACACGTTCAATACGCGAGCTAACCCCCCCTAGCGGTTCGGAGATCAGCAACATTTCTTTGTAGCCCTCTTCCAGCAAATGCTGTGCGCTAAGGAAGATGGCTTGCCGGTTATCCAGGGAAACAAAATCCACATCCAATCCGTGGTGCAGGCGATCGACCAAGACAACGGGTTTGCCTTGGCGCGCCGTTTCCAGCAACGCACCAGCATCGTGACCCATGGTATTCAATATGAACCCTTCCACCCGGTAAGACGACAGCGCATGTATGCCTGCGCTTTCGCGCTCGATTTCATTACCCAGATTGAACAGCATAAGCAGGTAGCCTGCTTCGCGGCAAGCTTGCTCGGCGCCGCGCAAAACCGCCACTGAATAAGGATTGGTAATGTCGGCCACCACCAGGCCTATCAGACGTGATCGGCCACGCTTTAGCGCCTGCGCCATAGGACTGGGCGTATAGCGCAACTCGCCGATAGCCGCTTCGACTCGCTGGGCGATTTCGGGGGAAAGCAAAGTATCGCGATGGTTCAAGAATCGCGATACAGTAGCTTTTGAAACACCCGCATGGCGCGCGACATCGGCGATCGTGCTGCGGGCCAGGTTTTTGGTCATGGCTGCTTTGGGTTGATAAATTCGTCAAGTCACGGAACCAGTCATTGTAACGAGCTATTTTTCAATCTTGACCATACGTTGTATAAACCGCCGTTTAAACAATAGCGCTCAGGATCACAACACCTTCGCTAAGCTGCCGCTTTACAAGACCGATAAGATGTAGCTAAATTACAAATGTGCTGTCATCCAAGGCACGTACGGTTGTTTATTCAAAAAAGGAAAGCTAGCTCATGGCCACGACACCCGCGTTTGATATTGTGTTTTTCGGGGGTACCGGCGATCTTGCCGTGCGCAAGCTGATTCCTGCGCTGTACCAGGCCCACAAGGCAGGTACGCTGCACCCCGAAGGCCGCATCTTTGCGCTGGGGCGCAAGCCTATTGGTATAGACGGCTACCTGCAGCTATTAGAGCAACGGGTCAAGCCGGCCCTGGGCCCCGACTATGATGATGAAGCATGGCAGGGCTTTACCCGCCGCCTGCACTTTCACACCCTTGACGCTAACAACAACCTCGACTATCAAGCCCTGGTCCAGGAGATGGGCAATTCGCCTGATCGCGTCACGGTATGTTACCTGGCTACAGCCCCTCACCTATTCATTACCATCTGCCAGCATCTGGCCCAAGTCGGCCTGAACCATCCTTGTGTGCGTTTGGTGCTTGAGAAACCCCTGGGCCACGACCTGGCATCCTCCAACACCATCAACGAGGCGGTAGGCGAATACTTTGCGGAAAACCAAATCTACCGCATTGACCACTACCTGGGTAAAGAGTCTGTACAGAATCTGATGGCCATACGTTTCGGCAACACGCTGTTCGAGCCGTTGTGGCGCCGCGAATGGATAGATAACATTCAAATCACCATCGCCGAAGAACTGGGCGTCGAAGAACGCGGCGAATTCTACGATCGCACCGGCGCCCTGCGCGATATGCTGCAAAGCCACCTGCTTCAGCTTTTGTGCATAGTTGCGATGGAGCCGCCTGCCAGCCTGTCGGAAGACGCCATCCGCGACGAAAAGCTGAAAGTACTGAAATCGCTAAAACCGTTCAGCACCGAAGATGTACTGGCTAAAAGCGTGCGCGGCCAGTACCGTGGTGGCGCGATCAATGGCGCGCCGGTTGTCGCCTACCGCGAAGAAAATCATGTTGCCCCCGACAGCAACACCGAAACTTTCGTCGCCTTGCAGGCCGAAATAGCCAACTGGCGATGGGCCGGTGTGCCATTTTTCCTGCGCACCGGCAAGCGCATGCAAGAGCGCGTGGCGGAAATCGTCATCAATTTCCGCGATGTTCCGCATGCCTTGTTTCCCATGCCCATAGGCCTGCACTCTGCAAACCGCCTGGTCATACGCTTGCAGCCCAAGGAAAGCGTGCGCCTTTATTTCCTGGCCAAAGAGCCAGGCGACGCGATGAGCCTGCAGCCTACCTACCTGAATCTGGACTTTCACACCATGTTCAAAGCACGCTGGGCGGACGCCTACGAGCGCTTGCTGATGGACGTGATACGCGGCCGGTTGGCGCTGTTCATGCGCCGCGATGAGCAGGCGCAAGCCTGGTCATGGGTAGAGCCCATACTCGATTGCTGGAGCAAATACGCATCGGCACCTAAAACCTATACGGCGGGAAGTTGGGGGCCGGCTGCATCCAGCGCCCTGGCATCCCGGGCCGGCTTCTTGTGGCACGAGGAAACCTGACATGTGGCATCCATTCGATAATCAGGAAACCTACCTGGCTGAACTGACGATCCACATTACTACGCTTCTGCAAAAAGCAGTGGCGCAGCAGGGGTGCGCCGGCTTGGCCGTATCGGGCGGCAAATCCCCCATCCCCCTGTTCCAACGCTTAAGCCAGACCGATATTCCGTGGGAAAAAATCCATATTACATTGGTCGATGAACGTTTCGTGGCACCCACCAACCCGGACAGCAACGAATACCTGGTTCGCCATCACCTGCTGACGAACCTCGCCAGCAAAGCACGTTTTACCGGCCTGGTCAGCGACCCAGCCGACCTGGACAAGTGCGTGGAACAGGCTAACAAGCAAGCTCACGACATCACTTTGGCGATACTGGGCATGGGCGACGACGGCCATACCGCATCCTTGTTTGCCGATGCGCCGCAGCTTGCCCAGGCGCTGGACACCAGCCAGCCGGAACGCTATCTGCATGTCAGCCCACCTGCGGCGCCCTATGAAAGAATCAGCATGACGCTGGCGGCCATCCAGCAGTCCAAGCACTTGATGCTTGCCATCGCCGGCCAGCACAAACACGATATTTTCCAGCAGGCAGCGCAGCACACAACACCTGCACTACCCGTCAGCTATCTTATTGCACAAACAGGAGCGCCTCTGGATGTCTACTGGCACGCATAACCATCGCCCCCACCTGATTGCCGATATCGGCGGTACGCACGCCCGCTTCGCGTTGTGCACATCGGTGCGCAATATAGAAAAAATCAGTGTCGTGGCCGTCTTGGATTTCCCTACTATCGAGCAGGCTATTTCCCATTATCTGCACAGCGTAGGCAACCCGCCGATATCGCATGCCGTCATCGGTATCGCCAACCCGATATTGGGCGACCATATAAAGATGACCAACTTCCCATGGGAGTTTTCCATCAAGGCGACGCGTAAAGCATTGGGATTCAAGCAGCTCCATGTCATCAACGACTTTACTGCTCTGGCCCTGTCCCTACCCTACCTGCCGCAGCACGAACTACGCCCGGTAGGCAGCGGCCAGGCTGTACCCGGCACGCCGCTGGGACTACTGGGGCCGGGCACAGGCCTGGGCGTATCGGCCCTGATCCCCGGCAAAAATGGAACCTGGACACCACTGGCTGCCGAAGGCGGCCATGTCAGTTTCGCGCCATGCGACGAACGCGAACAACAGCTATGGCAGCAAGCCCGCAAAGAATTTGGGCATGTTTCCATGGAGCGCCTGGTATCCGGCGCAGGCCTGCAATTCATTTACCGCACACTATGCCAACTGGCGCAGGCCGATGTGCACGACTATTCCGCCGCAGACATCAGCCAGCGGGCCATCGCCAATAGCTGCCCGCATTGCCGCAATGCCCTGGACACGTTCTGCGCCATCCTGGGCACAGCTGCCAGCAACCTGGCCGTTACTCTGGGCGCGCGAGGCGGTATCTATATCGGCGGAGGCATCATCCCCAAACTGGGCGCCTATTTCGCCACCTCGCCATTTCGCGCCCGCTTCAACGATAAAGGGCGGTTTTCAGACTACCTGGCCGCCATCCCCATATTTGTGATTACCAGCGACAACCCAGCGCTCCTGGGCGCCGCCGCCCATATCGACGCCTACCCTGATGAATAAACCCATGCTTTCCCAAATTGAACAACGGCTTTCCAGCCTGAGCACCGCCGAAAGCAAGGTTGCCCGCCTTATCCTGGAGCAAACTCATACGGTTGCCAAAGCGGCGCTGGGCGACGTTGCACAATTGGCCAAGGTCAGCGAACCGACCGTCATCCGTTTTTGCCGCAGTATGGGATACAACGGCTGGCCCGACTTCAAAATCAAACTGGCCGCCAGCTTGATGGTCGGCGTCCCCTACGTACACTCGTCGCTGAGCGCCAACGATGGTACGGCCGCCCTTGCCGCCAAAGTATTGGACAACGCCGTTTCGGCCTTGCTGCGCGTACGCAACGACATCAATGCCGACCACCTGGACGCCGCCATAGAGTTGCTTCACCGCGCCCGACGCATCGAATTCTATGGGGTCGGCAACTCCGGCATCGTCGCCGCCGACGCACAGCACAAGTTCTTTCGCTTCGACGTTTCGACGGTGGCCTATTCCGATACGCATACCCAACTGATGGCCGCATCGCTATTGGGTCCCGGCGATGTGCTGGTGGCCATTTCGCATTCTGGACGATCCAGGGAACTGCTCGACGCGGTCAAGCTGGCGCGGGGCAATCATTGCCCTGTCGTGGCGATCACCGCCTCGAATACACCGTTGGCGCAACTGGCTACCGTCTTGCTGCGCGCCGACACCCAGGAAGACACCGAAATCTACAGCCCTATGATCTCGCGCCTGGTACATCTGGCCCTGATTGATGTGCTGGCTTTAGGCCTGGCTCTTAAGCGCGGCCACGATGTTAGTCGAGTATTGGAAAAAACCAAGCAAAGCCTGCGCGACCGGCGGCAGGCCTGAACTAACTATGGAAACAACTGCTATGTCCGATTCCATTCCGCCTGAAGCACTACGCGACTTTGTCATCGGTCTACCCAAAGCCGAGCTGCATCTGCACATTGAAGGCTCGCTAGAACCCGAATTATTGTTCGAAATGGCGCAACGCAACGGCATTGCTTTGCCTTATGCCACCGTAGACGAGCTGCACCGCGCGTATGCATTCAGCGACCTGCAATCATTCCTGGATGTTTATTACGCTGGCGCCGGCGTATTGATCACAGAGCGTGATTTCTACGATATGACCATGGCCTATCTGCGTCGCGCCCAGGCGGATGGTGTGGTTCATGCGGAAATCATGTTCGACCCGCAAACACACACCATGCGCGGCATTGCCATGGAAACCGTGTTCGCCGGTATGGCACGCGCCCTGCGCGAAGCCCGTACATCCATGGGTATCAGCGCCTATCTCATTTTAAGTTTTCTGCGCCACCTGTCCGAAGAGGACGCCTTTGTCACGCTGACGGCTGCACTGCCGCTGCGCGAACAATATCAAGACATCTGGATAGCCATAGGGCTGGACTCGGCCGAACACGGCAATCCGCCCGAAAAATTTGCACAGGTATTTGCCCATTGCAAAGCCCTGGGGTTTCGGCTGGTCGCCCATGCCGGCGAAGAAGGCCCTGCCAGCTATGTAAGCAGCGCCTTGGATATGTTGCATGTCGAGCGCATAGACCATGGCATCCGCAGCGAAGAAGACCCCGCCCTGCTCCAGCGCCTGATCAGCGAACAGATTCCCTTGACCGTATGCCCGCTTTCCAACCTGAAACTGTGCGTGGTGCAAGATATGCAAAAGCATAATCTGGCGCGCATGCTGCGCGGCGGCGTCATGGTCACGATCAACTCCGATGACCCGGCCTATTTCGGCGGTTACGTCGCCGACAACTATGTCGCTATCGCGCAAGCCCTGGCGCTGACTCGGCAAGAACTGATTACGCTGGCAAAAAACAGTATCGAGGCCTCGTTCCTGCCGGAAGCAAACAAACAAGAACATCTGCGACGGCTATCGGAAATGATTTGAATTACCGAGCGCCCAATGCAAAAAGCCCACCATGAAGGTGGGCTTTTCTACATCTTGGAAGTTACTTGATAACTTCGATCGACTTGGCTTGAGGACCCTTTTGGCCTTCAGCAGCTACGAAGGAAACGCGTTGGTTTTCTTCGAGCGATTTAAAGCCTGTGCCGACGATGTCGGTGTGGTGCGCGAACAAGTCCTTGCCACCCGATTCAGGCTTGATGAAACCAAAGCCCTTTTCGTTGTTGAACCACTTTACAATACCAGTTTCTGTTTGCATTTTTTTGCAATCCCTAAAAAGACGAGCGATATGCTCTATAGAAGACTGTCAAGGTGTAGAGATTTGAGCAAAAAAGTACTATTTCCTGGTACTTCAGTTGTACTAACTTCAACGAACTTGAAAATCTAGCTCACGATAATAATCTGCCTGCCCTAGCATAGTCAACACATTATTTTGTATGAAAAAGTTATTGCGCGAGTTCTATAGCAGGAAAACCACATTGGTTGCCCAGGATTTACTAGGCAAACTGCTGGTCCATCGGGTCGACAACATCAATCGCATCGGAAGAATTGTGGAAGTCGAAGCCTACCTTGGCCCCACAGACCTGGCCGCCCACACTTCCAAGGGCGTCACCCCGCGCACCAAAGTCATGTTCGGCCCTCCCGGATACGCTTATGTGTACCTGGTCTATGGCATGCACCACTGCATGAATGTCGTCACCGAACCCGAGGGCACAGGCACCGCCGTATTACTGCGCGCGCTCGAGCCCATAGCAAACCTATCGAACAACACCAAAGGACCGGGGCGGCTATGCAAGGCAATGGGTGTAGACCGCAGCCATTATGGCCACGACTTGTGCAGCGACGATTTTTATATCGCCCAAGCGCCGGAACAGGAAGCCTTCAATATCATGGCGCGCCCCCGCGTAGGCGTAGACTATGCCGGCGAATGGGCCGAAAAGCCATTGCGCTTTTATATAGACGGCAATAACTATGTGTCGAAAAAATAGTTAAAACCCTGCCCGCAACGCGCCATGCCGACCAAGTCACACGACGCGTTGCTCTAACCGCCAATAGACTACTGCTGCAGATTCGCAGCCTTGGCAATACGCCCAAATTTTTCCCGTTCGGCGCCCACAAACGCTTCGAACTCAACTGTAGACATTCCACTTGGCTCTGCGCCTTGCGCTTCCAGCGTCTCCCGAACTTCAGGCATCTTCAGGACGGTCGCAATATCTTGCTGTACTTTCTGCACGATATCCTCAGGCGTACCTGCTGGCACAAAGATTCCGAACCACTGCGTCAGGTCAAAACGCTCCAACCCGGCTGTTTGAGCCAAAGGCGGTATCTTGGGAGCTGCCGGAGATGACTTCAGCGATGATACGGCAAGCGCTTTCAATGTTCCCGCCTGCGCATGCGGCAAGCCGGTAGGCAAACCGGCGAAAGCGACAGCGACTTGCCCAGCCAGCAGGTCGCTAATAGACGGCGCTATCCCTTTGTAAGGAATATGCATCATTTTTATCCCGCCCAACTGCTCGAGCAGAACAGCAGCCAAGTGCTGAGGAGTACCTGAACCCGAAGAAGCATAAGTCACCGTATCAGGATTTTTTCGAGCATACGCGATCAGCTCTTCGGTCGTCGAAAAGGGCTGACCAGTATGAGCCAACAGGATAAATGGCAAGCGCACAGCCAGCGTGACCGGCTTAAGATCCGTTTCCGGGTTGTATTGCATTTTCGGCATGATGAACTGATTGATCACCACTTCGGCGGTGGCGGACATCATGATGGTCGTTCCGTCTGGCTTGGCTCGCGCCACATAAGTGGCACCGATCGATCCACTGCCCCCTGCCTTATTGGATACAACAACAGGTTGCTTCCAAAGGTCTGACAGATGTTTTCCCACCAGCCGGGCAACTGGGTCGACGCCACCGCCGGCCGGATAAGGCACAACCAAAGTAACGGGCTTATCGGGCCAGGCTGTTGCCTGTGCACCGGCAACGCCGCATAGCAGCACCATACCTGTTGCAATCAAAGCTTTCAGTTTCATTTTATCTCCTCGTAGTTGGGGTAATCGTTATGGTGCACTGCTGAAAGTGTCAGTTTTTCGGCAATATGCTGCGCAATGAAATGAGACACTCGCGCATTGGATTCTGTTGTTACGCCAGCGATATGCGGCGTCAGGATAAGATTCGGAACGCCCGCAAACACAGAGTCTGGCGGCAGCGGCTCCTGTGTATAGACATCGACAGCGGCGCCAGCCAGCTTGCCGCTGACCAAGGCCGCCGCAAGCGCCGCCTCATCGACGACGCCGCCGCGCGCCACATTGATCAAGACAGCGCCTTCCGGCATCAGCCCGATGCGACGCGCATCCACCAGGTTACGAGTCGCATCCACCAGCGGCACATGCAGAGAAACCACATCGGCATCGCAGAATAATTGGTCAAGTTCGGCGCAACGGCCAACTGTCTGCCAGATAACATCCCTTGCATCCAGCGACGGGTCAAAGGCAACAACCCGCATCCCTATGGCCTGCGCCAAATTAGCCGTTATCCGGCCAACCGAACCCAAGCCAACAATGCCCAACAG
>DATJCP010000240.1:0-3787 GCA_035514715.1 Candidimonas sp. | reverse complement strand
CTCGCTGTACTGGTCGGAAGAAACCGTACTGTACTCGCTGATCATCATGAGCTTTCTCGCCGGAAGCATGGGGGTCAGGTATGCAGCGCACATTTGCGTCGAAGTGCTGCATGTTTTTGCCGGCCCCCGGCTTGCAAAAGTCCTAAAAATCATCGCTGCGTTGCTAGGCCTGCTCTTTGCAGTATCGCTGCTTTATTACGGCGGCCGCCTGTTCTTGAACACACTGAACATGGGCCAGCTGTCTCCAGCCATGCGGATACCCGTTGCTTATATCTACCTGGTCATCCCCGTCTCGGCTTTTTTCATGCTTATGCGATACCTCTGGATTTTCAAAACACTTGTTCAAAACAAGGATTATGAACCGCTACGTATGGACATCAGTTCCACTTAAACAGGAAAAAAAATGATATCGGCACTGGTCCCCATGTTCTTTAGCCTGCTGTTATTCGGGCTACCTATTTTTGCAGCGCTTGCTCTCGCGGTAACGCTGGCACTCTCTTTCTTTGGCGCTGTCGACCCGCTAGTGGTTCCCATGCGCATGTTCTCAGGGATGAACAACTTTTCCCTGATGTCTATTCCGTTCTTCATCCTGGCGGCCGAACTCATGCGCATCGGCGGCCTCTCGGATCGCCTGATCGGCCTTGCTCGTGCACTGATCGGCTGGATTCCGGGCGGACTGGGCGCAGCCACCGTACTATCGTGCCTGTTTTTCGGCTCGATTTCAGGCTCAAGCCCCGCCACCGTGATTGCGATTGGCACCATCATGTTCCCGGCGCTCGTCGCGGCAGGATACGACAAGCGCTTTGCCATCGGACTGATCACCACGGCAGGCACGCTGGGGCCCATCGTACCGCCCAGCATTGCCTTGATTATTTACGGATCTGTGACCGGAACATCGGTAGGCAAGCTGTTTGCCGCTGGCATCGTTCCAGCGGTACTGATTGCAACGCTGCTCATCGCCTACAGTTGCTGGTTCGCCATGCAGAAACGCTATCCACGAGAAGCGTTCCCGTCGATGTCACAGGTGTGGGAGGCTCTTAAGCGCTCACTCTGGGGACTGGGGCTGCCTGTTATCTTGCTGGGCGGCATCTACACAGGCTTATTTACACCCACCGAGTCAGCCGCTGCCGCCTGCCTATACGGCTGGTTCGTAGGCGCCGTCATCTACCGGACCATTTCGTTCAAGGGGTTCCTGGAGGTGTTGCGCAATACCGGACTGCTATCCGGCACCTTGCTGCTTATTACCGCTGGCGCGGCGGCATTTTCCTGGATTCTAGCCAGCACCGGCGCGCCGACCATGATTGCCAAAGAGGTACTGGCGGGAACCACATCGCCAGTCGCCATCATGGCGCTATTCAATCTGATCATGCTGGTTGCCGGCGCCTTCCTGGACAGCGCATCGGCCATTATCGTGCTGGCGCCGCTTATGCAGCCAATTGCTGCGCAAGTGGGCGTTGATTCTATTCACTTCGGCATCATCACCTTGGTCAACCTGTCTATCGGCATGTTGACGCCACCGGTCGGCCTGAACCTGTTTGTGGCCATGAGCATTTCCAAAATGTCCTTGTATGAAGTGTTCCGGGCCTCGCTTCCCATGATCGTCCTGATGCTGATCGCCCTGGTGCTGATTACCTATATACCCTGGATCAGCATGGTTGTTCCCAACATGCTGTTTTAATTTTTACGGAAATAGATATGACTAAAGCTCTTGTTTTCGCGCCCGGCAACTATCGGTTCGTGCCTAGCGGGGTCCTGCAATATTCCGGCGGCGTTGCCGCGGAAGAAGGCTATACGATCCGGCGCGTCGTGTTCTCGTCGCCGGTTCCCCTTGCAGAGGGCTTCAAGCATATTGAGGCTGTGCTTAAAGAAGAAAACCGCCCACTGACCGCTTTGTGCGCCTGCGAGCTGCGCTCGCCGGCCCCCCTGAGCGAGACCGGTTTTTCTTCGTTCAATCAGTTTTACGTTGAAACGTTGACAGCGTGGGGCATCTTCGACGGCACCAATAACCCGGTCGCACGCAGCAATGTGTGCCCCGAGGTGAATCCGCCTGCCGAGCCATCGTTCTATGCCTTCAGCTACACCGTGCCATCCACGGAAGAAGAAAACGCCTTCGTCATTGCGGGCAGCAGCGAAGTGCCTGAAGGACACGCCAACTACAAAGACCATCTGATCTGCTATCAGGACATATCGGCGACAGCCCTTCTAACCAAGGCACGCTGGGTTCTCGGTGAGATGGAACGCCGTATGGCCATACTGGGTTATGCCTGGCAACACTGCACTGCATCGCAACTCTATATCGTCCATAACCCGCATCCATTCCTGGCCGAGGAGTTCGCGCGGCGCGGCGCCATGCGATTCGGTCTGAACTGGCATTTTGTCCGCCCCCCTGTGATCGACATGGAGTTCGAGATGGACTGCCGGCGTATCCTGAACGAGCGCATACTCGTACTGGACTGAACATGAATCATATTGTTGTGGAAACACAGGAATGAAAAAGAAAGTCGTTATCATTTCTACCGGGGGAACCATCGCCAGTTCCCCAGGCAGCCAGGGCAGGAATGTTTCAGGCGCTTTGGCCGGCGAAGAGCTGGTCAATAAAATCGAACTCAAGTCCGATATCGACATTGAGGTGAAATCGGTATTCCAGAAGCCCAGCAATGCCATCTCGCTGCACGATCTTTGCACGCTTCGGCAAGAATGCCAGCAACTGATCAATCAGGGCGACGTATCAGGCATAGTGATCACCCATGGCACTGACACCCTGGAAGACACTGCTTACTTTTTGGAAAGTACGCTCAATACGCTAAACACAGTAGTAGTCGTTACAGGATCGCAACGCGTGCCTCATGCGATGGGCACTGACGCCTATCTCAATCTAAAAAATGCCATTCTGACCGCCGGCGACGATAAAACCAAAGGTATGGGCGTACTGGTGGTTTTTAACGAGGCCATCTACAGCGCCAACTTTGTCAGGAAAACCAGCAGCTTCCAGGTGAACGGTTTCGACGCCCCCGGAACGGGGTGGCTAGGTCTGATAGATAATGAATCGATCAGCGTTTTTCAAAAGCCGCTACGCCAAATCCAGCTTGACGCGGCAGATCCACTACCTGCCGTAGACATCCTGACCACATACCTGGGCGCCAGATCCTTTTTACTCGATGCGGCCGTCGACGCCGGTGCCCAAGGCATTGTGCTGGAAGCATTGGGGCGCGGCCATACTCCTCCCGACTGGGTACCGGCCGTAAAACGCGCGGTGGCGGCCGGCGTCGTTGTCGCCGTGTGTACAAGCAGCCTGCACGGGCCGGTGCATCAAAGTTACGAGTTTCCAGGCTCGCTATTTGACCTGGAAGCAGCCGGCGCAATAGGCGTCAGCGGACTATCCGCCCGCAAAACCCGCATGCGTCTTAGTTTGCTGCTCGGACAGAAAACAACTGACAGAAAATCGATCATCCAAGCCTTCGACTGGACGGCAGCTCGCCAAAAGTGAGTAGCCCAATGAAAGCTCATACAACCTGGAGTCAATGGTAACTATGCCAACATTCAAAATCGCCGTCATTCCCGGAGACGGTATCGGAAAAGAAGTCATGCCAGAAGCGCTGCGCGCTCTGGAAGCCCTGGCCGCACGCCATGATCTGCAGCTTGAGTTTGAGCACTTTGACTGGGCCTGCGCCGAATACTATGTGAAGCACGGCGACATGCTTCCCCCTGACTGGTTTACGCAACTGAAGCCTTTCGACACCATTCTGTTTGGCGCTGTTGGCTGGCCCGATGTCGTCCCCGATCATAT
>DATJCP010000239.1:0-1894 GCA_035514715.1 Candidimonas sp. | reverse complement strand
TACGCCGCTTCGCCTGCATGATGTACGAAGCCGTACTGCTGTTCGGCGTCGTGTTCCTTGCCAGCTATCTGTTCGATACGCTGACCCAAAGCCGAGATGCCTTGATGCTGCGGCACGGCAGGCAAGCCATCGTCTTTATCGCCATAGGCTGCTACTTCATTCTTTGCTGGCGCAAACGCGGCCAGACGCTACCCATGAAAACCTGGAATATCAGACTGGTCGATCGCAATGGGGCAAGCCCCAGCATCGAACGCCTGATACTGCGCTATGTATTGCTATGGCCCCTGCCATTGCTGGCAGCCATGCTGGTGCTGCTTGCCTCGCGCGCTACAGGCTACAGCTCTACTGATCTGCTTATCGTTTTCGCGCCTTTTACCATCTTTATCTGGACGTGGTTCGATCCCGAACAGCAGTTCCTGCATGACCGCCTGCTTGGCACCCGGCTCGCAGACGTAAAGAAACCTTTTCGACCCCCCGTATAAACCCTAGTGTCGCTGGGTTTCTGGTGCGTAAGCATTGCGCAGTTCCAGCTTGTCGTTCATGCTTGCGGCTAAAGGAACACGCCCTTCCGTATGCCAGTTGAATCCAAAAGATAATGAGCGACCAATATTCGGAGCTGTACCCGACTTACCAGTGGTTTGTCCCCTCTCAATTCAACATCGCGCAGGCGTGCGCGCATCGCTGGGCGGAAAACCCGCTGGAAGGCCGGCGGATTGCCATTTTCCACGAAAAAGAAGATGGCCAGCGGGAAGTCTGGACATACACTCGCCTCTCGGAAACTGCCAATCAACTCGCTAACGGGCTGATCAAAATGGGCGTCCAGCCAGGGGATCGCGTTGCCCTGGTCATGGGGCAGCGCCCTGAAGCCGTGGCATCATACATGGCTATTTTCAGTGTCGGCGCAGTAGCCTTGCCTTTGTCGTCGCTGTTCGGTGCCGACGGCTTGGCCATACGGCTTCGCGATGCCGAGGCGCGCGTGGCCATTGTAGATGCGGCCAGCGGACCCGATCTAATCCAGGCGCAACTGCAGTGCCCATCGCTATCCCAAGTGATTGCACTGGCATTTCCACACGAAACCACCATCCCGTGGCGTACGCTGCTGGCGCGCCAACCTACCACCTTCAAGATCGTCGCCACCAAATCCAGCAGCCCGGCCCTGTTGCTTTATACATCGGGCACGACAGGCGCCCCCAAAGGCACCCTGCTGGCCCATAGCGCACTGATAGGCAATTTGCCCGGCTTCGTTTCATCGCAAAACTGGTTCCCCAAAAAATCAGATGTTTTCTGGAGCCCTGCCGACTGGACCTGGACGGGCGGCCTGATGGATGCCTTGCTGCCGACCTTGTACTTCGGCCACAGCATAGTCGGGACGCTAGGCGGATTTTCAGCCACACGCGCACTGGAACTCATCGAGCGCTACCAGGTAACGAATACCTTTCTATTTCCCACGGCCCTCAAGCTGATGATGCAAGAAGTGCCCGCACCACATGAACAGTACCGGTTGAGCCTGCGAGCCATCATGGCGGCGGGCGAAAGCCTGGGCCAGACACTGTTCGAATGGTGCCAGACAGTGCTGCATATCACGCCCAACGAAATGTTCGGGCAAACTGAAATGAACTATCTGGTCGGCAATAGCCACGAAAAATGGCCCGCCAAGCCTGGCAGTATCGGCCGCCCTTACCCTGGCCATCAGGTTGCCGTACTGGATGCCGCAGGCGAACCCTGCCCGGTCGGTACGATAGGTGAAATAGCCCTGAACCGCTATGATATCCACGGGCACCCCGATCCCATCCTGTTTCTCGGTTACTGGCGTAACGACGCCGCCACGCAAGCCAAATTCATAGGCGACTGGTGCATGACCGGCGACCTGGCTTCTATCGATAAAGACGGCTAT
>DATJCP010000238.1:0-14235 GCA_035514715.1 Candidimonas sp. | reverse complement strand
TTCCTGCATATGTCCATGCACCTGGCGATCAACGAGCAACTATCCATAGATCAGCCGCCCGGCATCAAGGCCGCATTTCAAGGCCTGCTGGCCACGCGCGATGCCCACGAAGCCGCACACGTCATCATGGAAGCGTTAGGGGAAGTGATTTGGGAAGCCCAGCGCCTGGGCACGCCGTTCGACAGCGACAAATATCTAGAATTGATACGGCGCCACGCTACGCGGGGATAAGGGATGAAGAACAAGTCGGATTAGGGCCGCAGGCCCGTAATCCGACAGTGACCCAATTACTTGCGCACAGACAATGGCGATGGAAGGCTGGACAGCCAGGCCGCGATATTGGCGACATCAGTGGTCGACAAGGGGGCAGCCATGGCACCCATGATCGCATTCTTGCGAATATTGGCGGTTGCAGGGGCACCGGAAGCGCCACGCTTGTAAGCGCCTAGTGCATGCCGAAGAAAGTCTTCATGCTGGCCAGCCAAAATGGGGTACGACGGCATGACGGAAGTCTTGCCATCAGCGCCATGGCACGAAGCACAGTTGAATTTCTCGTATGCGGCTTTTCCTGCTACCAGGTCGGCGGCAAAAGCGCCCGAAGCGAATACGAACATAGCGGAAGCCGCCAGAGCAAGTGACAATTTTTTCATGCAGGCCCCCGATTATTTAAGACTGGAATAGTAAGCAGCCAAGTCGGCCATATCTTGCGGCGACAGGCTTTGCGCAATAGCTTCCATGGTGGGGAACGAACGAGCGCCCGACGCATAGTCTTTCAGTGCTGTGACGATGTAATCGGCGTTCTGGCCAGCAATCATGGGCACGTGGTAAACCTCGGGAAAACTGGCCTTGTAGCCAGGAATCCCATGGCAACCTATGCACATAGATGTCTTAGAGAGCGCGGCCTTGGCATCGCCTACTGGCGCGGCATCTGCCGCAAGGGCTGAGCCCGTAATTGCACAGGATGCCATAACGGCCAGCGCAGCAAAAGTGCGCGTCAAGGGGGTTCGCAGCTTCATATTAGCTCTTGTTAGACAGTGAATAAGAGTTGATTTATGTCAAACAACCAACGAAAAATGGAGATTGTACGATAATTGGGCCATGCGTTACATCAAAGTACTTTAACTTTGTAATATTCACTGCAAATACGGAACGAAACAAATGACCTCTGCCTCCCCTTCCGAACGCTTTACCGGTACCGAGCGCTACGTCGCCACCGATGACCTGAAGTTGGCCGTCAACGCGGCACTGGCCCTACAGCGCCCTCTGCTGATCAAAGGCGAACCAGGAACCGGCAAAACCATGCTGGCCGAAGAAGTGGCGGCAGCGCTTAACCGCCCCCTGTTGCAATGGCACATCAAGTCCACCACCAAGGCGCATCAAGGCCTGTACGAATACGATGCCGTCTCGCGCTTGCGCGACTCGCAGCTGGGCGACGAAAAAGTCCGCGATATCGGCAACTACATCGTCAAGGGAACGCTATGGACCGCCTTCGAAGCCAACGAACCTACCGTCGTGCTGATCGATGAAATCGACAAGGCCGATATCGAATTCCCCAACGATCTGCTGCGCGAACTGGACCGCATGGAATTCCATGTTTACGAGACTCGCCAAACGGTACAGGCCAAGCATCGTCCACTGATCATCATTACCTCCAACAACGAAAAAGACCTGCCCGACGCCTTCTTGCGCCGCTGCTTTTTCCACTACATTAGCTTCCCCGACCGCGACACCATGCAGGAAATCGTGGCGGTGCATTACCCCAACATAAAAGAAGACGTGCTCAGGGCCGCACTGGATACCTTTTTCGCCCTGCGCGAAGCCCCCGGGCTAAAGAAAAAGCCGTCCACATCCGAATTCCTGGACTGGCTGCGCCTGCTGTTGAACGAAGCCATGTCAGCCAGCGACATCAGCAGCACCACTGGCGACTTGCCTGTCATGGCCGGCGCCCTGCTCAAGAACGAGCAAGACCTCACCCTGTTGCAGCGCCTGGCAGCCATGACTCGCGTCAGCCAGCGCCGCTAAGCAAGCCGTAGCCACACCGTTAATAAGGAAGGATGCTTCATGATGTCAACGCAGGGCTTTCATCAACTACCGTCCCCCGTTACCTTGGAAGGCAATGGCGTAACACTGATCCCGCTACAGCCGGAACACGCCGCTGGCCTGGAAAAGGCGGCTGCCGACGGCAAGCTATGGCAATTGCGGGTTACGTCGGTACCCGAACCCGGGGCTGCGCAAGCCTACATCGAGGCCGCGCTTAAAGGCCAGGAAGATGGGCATATGCTGCCCTTTGCCATTGTCGAGCAAAGCAGCGGCGACATTATCGGCACTAGCCGGTACCACGACATCGTCCCGGCCGTTGCCCGGCTGGAAATCGGCTATACGTGGTATGCAAAAAGCTGGCAACGCACTCATGTGAATACCACGTGCAAGCTATTGCTGTTGCGCCACGCCTTCCAACAGCTGGGTGCTGGAACCGTAGGCTGGCGCACCGATAACTTCAACTACGCCTCACAACGGGCCATAGAGCGTCTAGGCGCCCGCAAAGATGGCATCCTGCGTCACCACGCCCTGCGCCGCGACGGCACGGTGCGCGATACCGTGATGTACAGCCTGACAGCTGGCGAATGGCCGGAAGTTGAAAAGCAGCTGGAATATCAACTGAGCATGCGCCATGCTGACTGACTTCTTTTATCATTTGCGCGCCCACAAGCTGCCGGTATCGGTACAGGAATACCTGACCTTGCTGAATGTGCTGCAAACCAACCTCATGCAGCCCACGGTAGACGACTTCTACCATCTGGCCCGCATGACGCTGATCAAAGACGAGACGCTGTTCGACCGCTACGACCAGGCATTCGGCCAGTTTTACCGCAAGCTTGAAGCCGCAATCCCGACCGATAAGGAAATCCCGCTGGATTGGCTGATCAAGGAATTCCAGAAAAACCTCAGTCCCGAAGAAAAAGCGGCCATAGAAAAACATGGCTGGGACAAGTTGATGGAGCTCTTCAAGGAAAGGCTGGAAGAGCAAAAGGAAAAACACGCCGGCGGCAACAAATGGATAGGCACAGGCGGGTCGTCGGCATTCGGGCATGGCGGCTATCACCCTGAAGGCATACGCATAGGCGGGCCTTCCGCTGGCAACCGAACCGCCATCAAGGTGTGGGAAAAGCGCGAATTCCGCGACTACGACGATCAGCAGGAACTGGGTACGCGCAACTTCAAGATGGCGCTGCGGCGTCTACGGCGTTTTGCGCGCGAAGGCGCCGAGCTGGAACTAGACCTGGATCACACCATTTCCAGCACCGCCCGGAATGCGGGTTTTCTTGACCTGCAAATGGTGCCCGAGCGCCACAACACCGTAAAGGTAGTCATGCTGCTGGATGTCGGCGGCAGTATGGATGACCACATTGCCCGGGTAGAAGAACTTTTTTCGGCGGCACGCAGCGAGTTCCGTCATCTGGATGTCTATTACTTCCACAACTGTCCCTATGAGTCGTTATGGCAAAACAATAAGCGCCGCAACGCCGAACGTTTCGACACTTGGGATATCCTGCGCAAATATAACGACGACTGGCGGCTGATCATTGTGGGCGACGCCACCATGAGCCCCTACGAAATCCTTCAGCCCGGCGGTTCGGTCGAACACTACAACAAGGAAACCGGCGCTGCCTGGCTGCAGCGCCTGCTGGAAAACTGGCCCAAGGCCGTATGGCTGAACCCCGAACCTGAAGGATATTGGCAGTACCGGCAATCCATCGCTATCATCAAGAACATCATGCACGACCGCATGTACGGTGTAACGGTCAGCGGCCTGGAACAAGCCATGCGCAGTCTCGCCAAATAACAGCCCCTAAAGCCGGCACGCTGGCCAAGCTTCTGTTAAAAAGCCTTTAGGTTTTTCTTATTCTCTTTTCGGATACTCGTGCATGCTACTGTCACTCGCTCGAATCAAAGCCCGCTTACTTCCCCTGCTGGTACTGACCTTTCTGGGGCTACCCGCCACCGCACTGGAATTACCATCCGGCATCACGCAAGGCGCTTCCATCGAAGGAGTGACCGAATACAACCTGAATAACGGCCTGCGCGTACTACTGGCGCCAGACGACTCCAAACCCACCACAACGGTCAACATGACCTACCTGGTCGGAGCGCGCCACGAAAACTACGGCCAAACGGGGATGGCGCACCTACTGGAACACTTGCTGTTCCGCGGCACGCCAAGCATACATAACGCCTTGGCCGAATTTTCCAAGCGCGGCCTGCAAGCCAACGGCTCGACCACTGGCGACCGAACCAATTACTACGCCAGCTTTGCCGCCAACACCGAAACCCTGGACTGGTACTTGCGCTGGCAAGCCGACGCCATGGTCAATTCGCTGATTGCCAAAGAAGACCTGGATTCGGAAATGACTGTGGTGCGCAACGAAATGGAACGCGGGGAAAACAGCCCTTTCCAGATGTTGATGCAGCAAATGCAAGCCACCGCCTTCCGGTGGCATAACTATGGTCACAGCACCATAGGCGCCCGTTCCGATGTCGAAAATGTCGACATCGCCCAGTTGCGCGCTTTCTATAAGAAATACTACCAACCCGACAATGCTGTACTGATCGTCTCTGGCCGTTTTGACCCCGCCGCCACGCTGCAAACCATAGCCCAGGCCTTTGACAAGATTGCGCGTCCCGAACGCAAGCTGCCGCCTGAATACACGGTAGAGCCGGTTCAGGACGGCGAGCGCCAAGTCATACTGCGCCGTCATGGCGGCAGCCCATTGATCGCCGCCATGTTTCACGCCCCAGAAGCAGCCAGCCCGGACTTTACCGCCCTGGACCTGGGTGTCAGCATACTGGCCGACACCCCTTCCGGGCGCCTTTACCACGCCTTGGTAGGCAACGGCCTGAGCGCCGATATTTTCGGTTTTGCCTCAGGCATGAGGCAGCCGGGCTATGTGTTCTTTGGCGGGCAGCTTGAGTCCGGCATGGACCAGACCAAGGCGCTACATACGCTGGATGAAACCCTGGAGTCGGTTGGCAAGCAACCCTTTACCCAGCCCGACCTGGATCGCATACGCAACAAATGGCTAACGGACTGGTCGCAAATCTACGCCGACCCCACCAGCCTGGCCAGCGCATTGTCCGAGACATCTTCTGACGGCGACTGGCGATTGTTCTTCTTGCAACGTGACTATGTAAAAAACATGCCGTTGGCCGATGTCCAGCGCGTTACCGCCGCCTACCTTACCCGCAGCAACCGCACCAACGGGCTGTATATCCCTACCGAGCAACCGGTACGCGCCCCGCTGGCCGCAGCCGTGAACCTGCAAGACCTGCTCAAGGACTATAAAGGCGAAGCCGCTGGTCAGGCCGTAGCCGCCTTTGACACCAGCCCGGCCAACATCAACGCCTCGACCCTGCGCACACCGCTAGACCTGCCCAATGGCCAGGTAAAACTGGCGCTGCTACCCAAACCCACACGCGGCGACCGAGTCGAAGCCAGCCTGCTGGTCCAGTTCGGCACTGCCGAAACCTTGAAAGGCCAGCGCGTCGCATCCAGCGCAGTAGCGTCCCTGCTTGAGCATGGCACCAAAACCCTATCGCGCCAGGAAATCCAGGACAAGTTCAACGCGCTTGAAGCCAATGTCGGCTTTAGCGGCGGGGCCGGTGTCGTAGTCGTCGATATGTCGACCACCAAAGATAATCTGCCCGCTTTGACCGAACTGGTCCTGCACATTCTGCGCGAGGCGAACTTCCCCGTCAAAGAGCTTGCCGAATACCAGCGCCAGGCCAGCACCTCCATCAAAAACGCCATGTCTGAACCCAGTGCGCTGGCATCGCGTACGCTGGCACGCTACGACAACCCCTGGCCACGCGACGACGTGCGCTACACGCCTACCTTCGAAGAGTCGCAAAGCGATGTCGCAGCCCTCACCCAGAAAGACCTGGTCGACTTCCACTCACGTTTCTATGGCGCTGGCAGCATAGAATTCGCCGCAGTAGGGGCCTTCGACCCTGCCGCAATTAAAACCGCCCTGACCCAAGGCCTGAAAGACTGGCGCAAAGCACCCGCCTATCAGCGCGTTGCCGATCCCTTCCACCCTGTACCGCCCAAAGCCTTCAACATCAACACGCCCGATAAAGCCAACGCGTTTTACTTGAGCAAGCTGCCGCTGAAGCTGCAAGATATCGACGCCAACTATCCTGCCCTGTACCTGGCCAACTATCTGCTGGGCGGGTCGGAAACCTCGCGCCTGTGGACACGAGTCAGGGTCAAGGATGGCCTGTCGTACGATGTGCGCAGCCGTATGAACGCCTCGTCCTACGAACCGTCGGGCGAATGGAGCATCTATGCCATTCACGCACCGCAAAACAGCCAACGCCTGGAAACAGCCATTGCTGAAGAGTTGCAGCGCGCACTGAAAGATGGGTTTACCGAAGAGGAAGTACGCGAAGGCATCACTGCCATGCTGAACTACCGCAAACTGGCGCGCACCCGCGACGACGTGCTGGTGTCGGCCTGGATCAATTACATGCAACAAGACCGCGACTTCGACTGGTCTGAAAAAATCGACCAGGCCTTGGCGGGGCTAACGGCAGACAAGGTGAATACCGCCCTGCGCGCCACGCTGGATCCCGCTGCATTCAGCTCGGCTCTTGCCGCCGATGAAAGCAAGCAGGAAGCAGCCAAGAAGTGATTTTGACCGCCGGATTACGATACAACTCAACGTAATCCGACGCTGTCGTTAACAGCCCATAAAAAAAGCACCATTAACATGACGTTAATGGTGCTTTTTTCTTGAGCCGCGCCGGTAAAGGCGCGCCCCAAACCTGCTTACGAAAAGAAGCTTTTCACGCGGTCAGTCCAGGACTGACTTTTGGGAGAATGCTTTTCCCCGCCCTGCGACAGTGAAGTTTCAAACTGGCGCAGGATTTTCTTCTGCTCATCGGTAAGCCGCACTGGCGTTTCGACCGAGATGTGGCAATACAAATCCCCAGGATAGCTAGCCCGCAAACCGCGTATGCCCTTGCCGCGCAACCGGAACGTCTTACCCGTTTGCGTACCTTCAGGGATCGTGATTTCCCCTCTGCCCGTCAAGGTCGGGACCTCAAGCTCGCCACCCAATGCCGCCGTTGTGAACGGAATGGTCAGCTCGCAATGCAGGTCTTCGCCATCGCGCTGGAAGATGCCGTGAGGCTTCAGGTGAATTTCGACGTACAAGTCACCCGCTGGGCCACCGTTTACGCCCGGTTCACCATTGCCCGATGAGCGGATGCGCATACCATCATCAATCCCGGCAGGGATCTTCACTTGCAGCGTCTTGTTCTTGCGCGTGCGTCCTACGCCGTCACAAGCTGTGCAAGGATCAGTAATTTCCTTGCCCGAGCCATGGCATGTAGGGCAGGTTTGCTGCACGCTGAAAAAGCCTTGCTGCATGCGCACCGCGCCATTGCCGTCGCAGGTATGGCAGGTTTTTGCCTTGGTGCCGGGCTTGGCGCCGGAACCGTGGCAGACATCGCAGCTTTCCCAGCTAGGAACACGGATCTCAGTATCGAAGCCGTTAGCGGCCTGTTCCAGGCTGATATCCAGCGTGTACTTCAGGTCGGCGCCGCGATAAACCTGCGCACCACCGCCGCGGCGGCCTGCACCGCCAAAAATCTCGCCGAAAATATCGCCGAAGGCATCCGCAAACCCTGCACCGCCCATCCCTGCGCCCCCGCCTGCATTGGGGTCTACCCCTGCGTGGCCGAAGCGGTCGTAGGCGCCGCGTTTTTGCTCGTCGGACAACATCTCGTAGGCCTCTTTGGCTTCCTTGAATTTTTCCTCGGATTCTTTGCTATCCGGATTGCGGTCCGGGTGATACTTCATAGCCAGCTTGCGATAAGCCTTTTTCAGTTCGTCGTCGGAGGCGTTCTTTGCCACCCCCAGGACTTCGTAATAGTCGCGTTTTGCCATTTGGATTGCTTGCGTCTTAGACGTCTATTCTTCGTACATGAATAAGAATGAGAATGCCCGATTTCCGGCAATACGCCAGAAACCGGGCTAAAAGCTACGACAAACCAGCTTTATTGGTCGCGCTTGACTTCTTTAAAGTCGGCGTCGACCACGTTGTCGTCAGCTGGCTGGGCAGCTTCTTGCGCACCTTGCGAAGCAGCAGCTTGAGCCTGCATGTCGGCATACATTTTTTCGCCCAGTTTCTGCGACGCTGCGGACAGCGCTTCAGCCTTGGCATCGATGGCTGCCTTATCACCGTCTTTCAAGGTTTCCTCGAGCTCTTTGATAGCCGCTTCGATGGCTTCCTTTTCAGACGCTTCCAGCTTGTCGCCGTACTCTTCCAGCGACTTGCGGGTGGAATGCAGCAGCGCATCAGCCTGGTTGCGTGCCAAGGCAAGCTCGGCTACACGGTGGTCGTCTTCGGCGTTAGCCTCGGCGTCTTTCACCATGCGTTCGATCTCTTGATCAGTCAAGCCGGAGTTGGCCTTGATCGTGATCTTGTTTTCCTTGCCTGTGCCCTTGTCTTTGGCCGACACATGCAAAATGCCGTTGGCGTCGATATCGAAGGTGACTTCGATTTGCGGCGTACCGCGAGCCGATGGCGGAATGCCTTCAAGGTTGAATTCGCCCAGGCCCTTGTTGCCCGCTGCGATTTCGCGCTCGCCCTGGAAAACCTTGATGGTCACCGCAGGCTGATTGTCATCGGCCGTGGAAAACACTTGCGAGAACCGGGTAGGAATCGTCGTGTTTTTCTGGATCATCTTGGTCATCACGCCGCCCAGGGTTTCAATACCCAGCGACAGTGGCGTCACGTCAAGCAAGAGCACGTCTGTGCGGTCGCCCGACAAGACCGAACCCTGGATGGCAGCGCCTGCGGCAACTGCTTCATCGGGGTTGACGTCTTTGCGAGGATCCTTACCGAAGAATTCCTTGACCTTTTCCTGCACCTTGGGCATGCGTGTCATGCCGCCGACCAGGATGATGTCGTCGATTTCGGAAACCTTTACGCCCGCATCTTTAATGGCGATGCGGCAAGGCTCGATAGTGCGCTCGATAAGCTCTTCAACCAGGGCTTCCAGCTTGGCGCGCGTGATCTTCAAGCTAAGGTGCTTAGGACCGGACGCGTCTGCCGTAATGTAAGGCAGGTTGATTTCAGTTTGCTGAGCCGAAGACAATTCGATCTTGGCTTTTTCAGCGGCTTCTTTCAGGCGCTGCAAGGCCAGCATGTCTTTCGAGAGATCGACAGTGCTTTCTTTCTTGAATTCGCCAATGATGTAATCGATGATGCGCTGGTCGAAGTCTTCGCCGCCCAGGAAGGTATCGCCGTTGGTCGACAACACTTCGAATTGCTTCTCGCCATCGACGTCGGCGATATCGATAATGGAAATATCGAAGGTGCCGCCGCCCAAGTCGTACACAGCAACTTTACGGTCGCCCTTTTCGGTCTTGTCCATGCCAAAGGCAAGCGCAGCCGCAGTAGGCTCGTTGATGATGCGCTTGACTTCCAGACCAGCGATACGGCCGGCGTCTTTGGTTGCCTGGCGCTGGCTGTCGTTGAAATAAGCGGGAACCGTAATGACGGCCTCGGTGACTTCTTCACCCAGGTAGTCTTCGGCTGTCTTTTTCATTTTGCGCAGTACATCGGCCGAAATCTGGGGAGGCGCCATTTTCTTGCCTTGCGCTTCTACCCAGGCGTCGCCGTTGTCAGCCTTGACGATGCTGTAAGGCATCAGGTGTATATCTTTTTGCACTGCTTTTTCGTCGAATTTGCGGCCGATAAGGCGCTTGACGGCATAAAGCGTGTTCTTGGGATTGGTGACAGCCTGGCGCTTTGCCGGCGCACCGACGAGAATTTCCCCATCTTGCAGATAAGCCACGATAGAAGGTGTAGTGCGTGTACCTTCTGCATTCTCGATAATTTTGACGCTGCTGCCGTCCAGGACAGCCACACAGCTGTTGGTCGTACCGAGGTCAATACCTATGATCTTGCCCATTTTTCTATAACCCTGCTAAAAATTTTGTTTGGAAAAAACTGCCTGAATGGTTCATAAGTGGGGATACGGCTGGTAATTTCAAGCCTGATCCCGCATTTTTTACGATTTTCTAAGCAGAAGGCCCTGACGAAACCATAACCAGAGCGGGGCGCAACACGCGTTCGGCGATGGTGTAGCCCTTTTGCAGCAACTGTGCGACCGTGCCTTCAGGCAATTCCGAAGGGATGGCTGAAATGGCTTGATGCTGATGAGGATCGAAGGCATCGCCTTCGGCCGGAGCCACTTCTTTAAGCAAATTACGTTCGAACGCGCCATTGAGCTGGCGCAGCGTGACCTCGACGCCGTCTTTCCAAGCCTCGGGGGTTTGATCCGGCAAGGCCAGGGCGGCTTCCAGGCTATCGCGCACCGGGATCAGGCTTTCGGCAAACGATTCCGTGCCGAACTTGCGAGCCTTGGCGACATCGTCAGCAGCGCGACGGCGAATGTTTTCGACCTCGGCCTTAGCGCGCAGCAATTCATCGTGATATTGCGCGACCTTTTCCTGGGCCTCGGACAGCAGCGTTGCCCAATCCTCCTGGGCCTGTCCGCCTGCGTCCTGGTCCGTGCCCTGGCCGTCATTGACCTCGAGCTGCTCGGACATATCCGCTGATGGATTGCCTTTGGAATCAAGGGGTTCGTTGGGTGCCGACATAAAAAATCTCCACATGCGTAGTATTCAATTCAATAAAAATGGGGGCATGCGCCCCCGTTTCAAGACCCAGCGTGATCGAATCGGATTAGAACTCGTTCTGAATCCGACGATAAGCTTGCGCCAGGGTCACATTGGTATGCATCACCGACTCGGAAAACTCGCGCGCGGACTGCGGCACAGTCTTGAGCGCGCTCAGATCGGTGGCGCCGGTAACCACGGTTGCCGATGGCAAGTAAAAGCGTTCGGGGATATCGTGCCCGTCGACCACGCAGTTATGCCGGACTACGGCATGATCGCCCACCGCGCAATTAAACAGCACGGAATTGAAGCCAATGAAAACATGGCTGCCGACCACGCAAGGCCCATGCACAATGGATCGGTGCGCTATGGAGGTATGCTCGCCGATGACAACTGCGGCGCCATCCTTGGAGTGAATAACCACACCGTCCTGGATATTGGAGTTGGCCCCGATGATGATGGGCTCCATATGGCCTTCCTCATCGACCTCATCGGCGCGAATCACAGCATACGGACCAATGAATACGTGTTCGCCGACTGTCACCAGGCCGCACAGAACGGCTGTTGGATCGACGAATGCGGTTTCATGCACGACAGGATAATCGCCGCGGGGGTTTTTTCTTAGCATAGGGAATAGAACCTCTGAGTTAACCCTGTCAGTTTATTCCAATCCGAAAATATATGTCGGCTTGCGATGGATTAGCGCCCCCAGCCAACCAGATGTTTCTTCACCAGATTGGTCAGCCCGGTTATCCAGCCCGGATCGTCATTCAGGCACGATAAATAGCGAAACTGCTGGCCGCCTTCGGCCAGGAAGGCATCGCGGCACTGCATCTGGATTTCTTCACGGGTTTCAAGGCAATCAGCCAGGAAGCCCGGGCACATGACGTCGACCTGTGCAATACCTTGCTTGGCCCATGCACGCAAGGTGGGCTCGGTGTAGGGCTCAAGCCACTTCTCGGCGCCAAAGCGGCTTTGAAAGGAAACATGCACCAGGCTGGCGTCTGCACCCAGCCTTTGCTTAAGCAAGGCTGTGGTTTCCATGCAATCGCGGTGATAAGGGTCGCCCTGCTCTATTGTGCGGCGCGGCAAGCCGTGAAAACTAAGCAGCAAGCGCTGCGGCTTGCCATGCTGGCTCCAGTACTGTTGCACTTGCTGCGCCAACGCATCGATATAGCCGGGATCATCGTGGTAGCGTTTTATGAACCGCAATTCAGGCTGATTGCGCAGTTTCGCCGCGTAGGCATTCACGCAATCGACGGCAGTTGCGGTGGTGCTGGCCGCATATTGGGGATACATGGGCACGACCAGTATCCGTTCGCAACCGGCGACGCGCAGCTTGTCCATGGCGCTGGCAATTGAAGGATTACCGTAGCGCATGCCCAGCTCGACATGCGCCGATATGCCGCTGGCAGTCAGTTGCTGCTGCACGCCTTGCGCCTGGGCCTGGCTCCACACCATCAGGGGCGAACCCTGTTCCAGCCAGATTTCCTCGTAGCGCGGCGCCAAAGCCTGCGGACGGCGCGTAAGAATGAAGCCGCGCAAAATAACTTGCCAGATCCACTGAGGAATCTCGATAACCCGCGGATCAGATAGAAACTCGGCAAGATAAGCGCGTATTGCCTTGGCAGTGGGCGCATCCGGCGTGCCCAGATTGATCAGCAATACACCAAGAGGCCCGTCCTCGCGCAGAGGCGGAGCGCTGCTTAAGGCATGTGGGTCGACAGGCTCAGGTAGGTAACGCGAGGCAAACAGCTTAGTCATTGATGATGAAACTCGTTCTTGGTGTGAAGGCCGCCTGGGCAGCCAGCGTTTTATGTAGCATAGACACTTCAGCTCTGCTTGTGGCTAAGCGCATTGGAAAGCAGGCGGGCAGTAATATCGACTATCGGTATGACCCGTTCGTAGGCCATCCGCGAAGGGCCTATGACGCCCAGCGTTCCCACTACTGTACCGTCCACCCCGTAAGGCGCCGTAATCATCGAAACGTCGTCGACCGGCATCAGCTGCGAATCACCGCCGATATAAATTTGCACCCCTTGTGCGCGACTGGAAACATCCAGCAGTTGCAACAGATCGGTTTTCTTTTCGAATAACGAGAACATGCGGCGTAAGCGATCCATATCGGATGTCATTTCCGAAATATCGAGCAGCTTGCTTTCACCGGCGATGACCAGCGAATCATCCGTGTCGGACGATGCCGTGCCGGCTTCGACAGCGGCCTGCATCAGGCGCGAGATATCGGCCTGCAAAGAAGAAAGCTCATTGGCAATGGCAAGGCGAACCTGCTGGAAAGACATGCCGGCGAAATGCTGGTTGAAGAAATTGCTGGCCTCTAGTAGCTCTTGTTCCAGATAGTCGCGCGATACAAAAAGAATACGATTTTGCACATCGCCATCAGGCGTAACAATAATCAGCAGGACACGCTTGTCCGATAAACGTATGAATTCTATCTGGCGAAATATCTGGGCGCGCTTTGGGGCCAGCACGACTCCGGCAAATTGCGACAGATTCGACAACAGCGCCGCCGCGGCAGTAACCGCCCTGCTCGGATCGGCGGCAGGCAGCATCTGGCGGATATGGCTGTCTGGCAGAACTTCGAAACGCTGCACCGCCAGCAGGCGATCGACAAACAAACGATAACCTTTGGGCGTGGGTACTCGGCCTGCCGAGGTATGCGGGCTATGAATAAGCCCGAGGTCCTCGAGTTCGGCCATGACATTGCGGATAGTCGCAGAGGACAAATCAAACATCTGCGACAGCGTACGGGAACCCACGGGCTGCCCGTCGGCAATGTAGCGTTCTATAAGCGCTTTCAAAAGCGCGTTGGCTCGATCATCCATGACTATATTCAGGTAATGTTGCAGGCACTGGTTTTTCTACCTACAGCCATATAGGCCGTAGGGACCATATAATCAATCAGTCCCTATTATTCCATCAAACAACAAGGTATTTACCTTATGCACTTTAAAACCGTTGCTCTTATCGGCAGGTATCAAGACAGCGGCCTGGATGCCCCTTTGCGCAAATTGGCCGCCACGCTGCAAGCGGCTGGCTGCAAAGTGTTGATAGAAGCCGATACCGCCAAAAACACCGGCATTACCGAACACGCCGTTGCCGACTACGCAGCCATTGGCGAGCAAGCCGACCTGGCCGTCGTCATGGGCGGCGACGGCACCATGCTGGGCGCTGCGCGCCAGCTGGCCTGCAGCCATGTGCCGCTTATCGGCATCAACCATGGCAGATTGGGTTTTATCACCGACATCCCCTTGCACACCGCCAACGATGCCCTGGCCAGCGTCATTAACGGCAACTTCGAAACCGAAGAACGCGTCTTGCTTGAAGGCAGCGTCATGCGCGATGGCCAGGCGCTGTTTTCGGGCGTGGCCCTGAACGACGTGGTACTCAACCGCGCAGGCCGGGGCGGCATGATAGACGTCCGCGTCGAACTTGATGGCGTCTTCATGTACAGCCAGCGCGCCGACGGCCTGATTGTAGCCACTCCCACCGGTTCCACCGCGTACTCGCTATCTGCCAACGGTCCT
>DATJCP010000237.1:0-4750 GCA_035514715.1 Candidimonas sp. | reverse complement strand
GCCAGGTACACAAACGCCCCTACGCATTCCTGAGCCACCCCAAACCTGCCCATCGGAATGGATGAGCGCATGGCTTCCAGCTGCTCTGGCGTTGTGAACTTTTCGTGAAACGGCGTTGTGATGACACCGGGCGCCACTGCATTGACGCGTATCTTGCGAGGTATCAATTCTTTTGCCAGCCCTTTGGTAATCGTGCTGACAAAGCCCTTGGACCCGGCATACAGGCTGGACCCGGGTCCGCCTCCGTTACGGGCGGCGACACTGGTCAGGTTGATGATGGCCGAACCTTCCGGCATGTGAGGCACGGCAAACTTGCTGCACATCAGCACCGAGCGCACATTCAAATTGACGACGTCATCAAACACGTCATCATTCATATCGGTGATGGGCACCCGCTTTACCAAGGCGCCGGCATTATTGATCAAGATGTCGATGCGGCCAAACTTTGCAACGGTTGCGGCCACCACTTTTTCGCAATCACCGGTGTGGTGCAAGTCGCCCTGCACCGTCATGGCGCGATGCCCCTGGGCGTCGATGTCCGCAGCCACGGCCAAGGCCGCATCTTGCGAGGAATGATAATGAACAGCGACACTGGCGCCCAGCTTGCCGAATTCTTTGGCAACCGCCGCGCCAATGCCTGTCGAGGCGCCGGTTACCAACACCACTTTATCTTTTAGATCATTCATACTGCACCTTCCTGGAAATTGATATTTTTTTATACAAGCTGACGATAATGGGCGAGACCCATATCGCAATGGCGAAAATCCCTAGCCCGCAAGCAATGGGACGGCTGAAAAACATCAGGAAGTCTCCATCCGCCTTGATCATCGAAAAGACGAAGTTTTCTTCCAGCATGCCGCCCAATACCACCCCCAATACTGCGGGCGCGATGGGGATATCGTTTTCTTCCATCAGATAGGCAAGCAAGCCTATGCACAGCATGACTATTACGTCGAAAATACTGTTGTCAATAGCGAACACGCCGACAATGCAGAAGATCAGGATCAACGGCATCAAAATATTCCGGGGCACATTCAGCACTTTCTTCGCCAGCTTTACCGCCAGGTACCCCAAAGGCAGCATAATGATGTTGGCCAGGATGAAGACAATGAAAATCGAATAGATTTCCACCGGACTGTTGGTGAAGATCATGGGGCCAGGCACCAGGTTCTTCATATACAGCACCCCAATCACAATCGCCGTGATGGAGTCGCCCGGTATCCCGAATACCAATGCCGGAATCCACGCGCCCGCCAAAGCCGAGTTGTTTGCCGCACCCGCTTCGACGATGCCCTCGACGTGCCCTGTACCGAACTTTTCAGGCTCTTTGGAAAAACGTTTGCTCATGCCATAAGACATCCAGGCCGCAATATCGGCGCCGGCGCCGGGCAATGCACCCACCGCAGTACCCAAGGTGCAGCCTCGCAGTATCGACGTGGGATACTTTTTGGTCAGGCCCCACATGCCGGTAAAAATATTGCCAACCTCTGTTTTGATCTCCAGCTTCTTTTGCTCGGAATTGGTGGCATAGCGCAAGACCTCTGAAATGGCGAACATACCCACCATCATGGGCAATAGCGTCACGCCATTAAGCAAATCCTCGTTGCCAAAGGTGAAGCGCGGAAAAGCCGACGGATTATTCATGCCCACACAAGCCAGCAACAGCCCTATCAACAGCGAGACAAAGCCCTTCAGCGTACTGGCGGGTGAAATGAAAATGGCGCACGACAAGCCCAGCACCACCAGCCAGAAAAACTCATACGATGAAAAGTTCAGCGCAAAATCGGCCAGTACCGGCGCCGCCACAATCAGTACAAAAGTACCGAACAAGCCACCGACGAACGAAAAAACAATGCTCGCCCCCAAGGCCGTATTGGCCTTGCCCTTTTTAGTCATGTTAAAGGCTTCATCGGTATAGGCCGCCGATGAGGGAGTACCAGGAATACGCAGTAAGCAACCGGGAATATCGCCGGACGTAATTGCCATCGCCGTTGCGGTGACCATCATCGCAATCGCCGGCACAGGGTCCATAAAAAAAGTTACGGGCACCAGCAACGCCACCGCCATGGTCGCGCTCAAGCCGGGCACTGCGCCGACAAACAAGCCGAATATCGCGGCGATAACAATGACGCCCAGTACAAATGGGTCCGATACGACTTGAACCGCTGCTAAAAAATGAGTCAATACCATGGCATCACCACGCAACCGTTTCAAGCAAACCCCAAGGCAGCGGCACCTTGAGTATGCTGTAGAACATAAAATGAATCACCAAGGCGCCTATTACCGCAACGACCAGGGCTGTCAACCAACGCACTCTAAATGCCAGAAACAGTACAAACAGCAATAGGCCCGCCGTCAGCAAGAAACCAAGGAAATCAGCAACCACGAAATAAAACGCCAGCGAAGCCGGTATCAGCAGAAACCGGGCCACCGAGGCTTTATCGCGCAACCAGGCGGGCATGGCCATGGGAGGCGCATTCTTTTTGTTTTTTATGCCATGCCATATCAACAATGCTGAACATATCAGCATCCCGACTCCGATAGCCTTGGGAAATAGGCCTGCGCCAAAATTCTGACCAGGAATAGGTGGAAAAGACTGAGCCATCAGCAGGACAAAAATAGCAAAAATGCCCAGCATCAAGCCAATAAGTGCGTCATTAACTTTCATTGCCGCTCGCAGAAAGAAACAAGAAGCCCAGCCTTGAGGCGCCAGCGCCAGGCTTCTTTGTAGTGTGACAGTCGGAAATTACTTGGCGACTTCGCGCGCCATGCCAATTGCAGAGATCACGTCACCCAGATCCTGTTGCGACTTCTGCATGAAAGCACCATATTCAGCGCCGCCTGCGTATCCGACGCCAAAGCCGCGCGACTTCATGAAGTCTTTGAACTCTTTGCTTTCATTGATTTTCTTAAGCGCAACCACCAGTTTTTCCGTGACATCGGCAGGCAGCTTTTGAGGTCCCGCAATACCGCGCCATACGCCGAGAGTCCAGTCACTGCCTATGGTTTCTTTCAAAGTTGGCACATCGGGATAAAGCGCCTCGCGCTCTTTGGCCATAACGGCAAGCGGCCTGGCCTTGCCGGCATCGATCATGGAACGCGCTTCAGGCAGCGAAGTTGGAACGATATCAACACCGCCGGCAGCCAGTTCCAGCATGGCGGGCGCTGCGCCGTTGGATGGTATGAAAGGAACATCGTTCGGATCGAGCTTGATATTTTTCAACAAGCCGGCCATGGCGATATGCCAGATGCCGCCCTGCCCGGTTCCCGACGCTTTCAGCTTGCCTGGATTGGCCTTGATGGCGGCAACCAGTTCAGCCATGGTTTTATAAGGAGAATCGGCACTGACCGAAACTGCCGCAGGGTCGACATTCATCAGGGCCAACGGCGTGTAGTCGGCCGGCGTGAGATTGGTCAACCCCAGCTTTTTCATCATGGCGATTTCAATGGTCAGCATACCCAATGTATAGCCATCAGGCTTGGCTTTGGCGATAGCCGCATGGCCCACCACACCATTGCCGCCGGTGCGGTTCACCACGTTCACGGGCTGGCCGAGTTCTTTTTCCAATTGCGCAGCGATGATACGGGCCGTTGCATCGGTACCGCCACCAGCGCCCCATGGCACTATCATGGTGATAGGCCTTTCAGGCCAGGCTGCCTGGGCAGTTCCAACTACCAGGCCGGCAGCAATAGCCAATGCTGATTTAAGCAAGAATCGTTTTTTCATTTGTCTCTCTCCGGTTTTTTGTGGAAATATTAGTATGTATTTTTACTGCCCTGCTCGTTGGCCGAGCCTGACCCGGCCAACGGTTCTTGCGCCGTTATTTTGCCGAAGCAACAACCACTGACTGCGGTAAAGGCGTCTTGATCCACTTCTCGAACAACTTATTGAACTCACCATTATCGACACTGATTTTGATGAATTTGTTCACAGCATCGAGCAACTCAGGGCGCTCATATTGCATGGTAATGCCCATGAGCTGCTCATTGATGACGTACTTGATTTGGTATTTTCTCGGATGACGTTTTTGAACATCGCCGGCAATAACCGACGACGTGCCGACCGCATCTACCTGACCGACTATCATTGCCTGCAGCGCTGTTGCATCATCGTCGAAACGGCGAATATTCGTGCCCTTGGGAGCCACTTTCGAGACGCCGATATCTGTCGTGCTGGCACGCGGCACACCTATCCGATAATTGATGAAGTCTTCCGGCGTCTTGATTTTGGTTTCGTCAGGCCCCAGCAGCACCATGCTTGCAGCCGAGTACGGATTTGAAAACTGAACTTGCTTTACGCGTTCAGGGGTAATCGCCAGCGATGCAACCAGCACGTCGGCTTTATCTGTCAACAAGTAAGGAATGCGATTAGGGCCTGTTACTGGAACCAGCTCGAGCTTGACACCCAGATGCTTGGCCAACAGCTTGGCCACATCGGCGTCATAACCGTCCGGCTGGTTGGCCGCATTGGTAATGCCATAAGGCGGAAAATCGACCACGATACCTACCTTGACCACGCCGCGCTCTTTGATCTTATCGAGATAGCTTTGCGCATTGGCTGCGAATGAACCGAAGGTCATCGCCGTTACACCAATAAGCGCCATAGTCTTTACCGCTACTGCATTCTTGAACCACTTTCCAGCCATTACTTATCTCCAGCCATTATCAGTTTTAAAATCGGTATAAGGCGGCGGATCAACCGCCGCCTTCATCAAGCATTAGTCCAGCAGGGCGGCATCCCAGGCGTGAA
>DATJCP010000236.1:0-9004 GCA_035514715.1 Candidimonas sp. | reverse complement strand
CAGGCAACACCAAGTTCGGCGCCGAGCTGCCCACAGGCGACTTCACTACGTCACCCGAAATGACCCCCCTGTTCGGCCAAACCGTGGCTCAACAAACAGCGCAAATCTTAAAAGCATGCAATTCCGTCCAAGTATTGGAGTTTGGGGCAGGCTCGGGTGCTCTAGCTGCCTCGGTCATTCCCGCCTTACGACAACTGGGCATAGAACCCCACTACCAGATACTTGAAGTATCGGCTGACTTACAGGCGCGCCAACAACAGCGGCTGGCCGAGTTCGGCTCAAGCGTGACCTGGCTGGACGCCTTGCCTGAATCGTTTTCGGGCTGCGTGCTTGCCAACGAAGTTCTAGACGCCATGCCCGCCACACTGTTTTGCTGGAGCGACGACGAGCAAGTCATGGAGATCGGTGTACGACTGGCGCAAGATACGTCCAGCCAACAAGAGCCTGCTTTTGAATTCGCGCAACGTCTTGCCGGCGAGTCTTTACAACAGACTGTCGCCAAACGCATGCCGCCACTTCCCGGCTATCAGTCGGAAATCAACCTGCAGGCCGAAGCCTGGGTAAAGCAGATGGGCAGCTGGCTGACACAGGGCGCGGCATTATTGATCGACTACGGCTTTCCCCAGCGCGAGTACTACCATCCTCAGCGCACGGAAGGTACGCTGATGTGCCACTTTCGTCACCACGCGCACGGCCAGCCCTTGATATACGCAGGCCTGCAAGACATCACCGCGCACGTCGACTTTACCGCCATGGCCGATGCTGCCCTGGATGGCGGCCTGGACGTGCTGGGCTATACCTCGCAAGCGCGCTTTCTTATGAATGCGGGCTTGCCGGAATTGCTGACTCAAACCGGCGTAATGACTCAGCCCCAGACCTTGTCTGCGGTGCAAAAATTGATATCAGAAGCTGAAATGGGTGAACTATTCAAGGTGCTTGCCATTGGCCGCGGCATTGATAGCCCTCTGGCGGGCTTTACCCGAGGCGACCGGCGCGACCGCCTGTAAACCATATTGCCGTCGGGTTGCGCACCTTTGCCGGCTTATCCGGCAAAGGCGGTCACTGACCTTATCAAGAGCAGGCCAATGGCGCCAGCGCCCGCAAACGGGCATCGCGCAGCGCTGCCTTGATGCGCAGAGGCTGGCCTTGCATGGCCTTGGCAATGGCGCCAGCATCTATGGATCGAATCGCGCTTACCCGCGCCTGCCATGCTTGTTGATCCACATCTCGCACGCAAGCAGCGGTGGCAATCAAATCCAGAAAACGCTCAGGCTTACGCAGCGCATCACAACGCTCCATCAAATCCAGGCATGTTTCAGCACTAGGCGCCGCTTCCACCCCTTCCAATATCAAAGGCAAAAGCTTGGCGTAATCCTGGCAGTCTGACGGCGCACGCACATGCTGACCTATCCCCTGCGGTGCTTGCGACAACCGGCATAGCAATGCGAAACGGGCTGGCAAACCCAAGCCGGCCTGCGCAGCACGTACCAATTCTTCGGCGATTGGCGCCTGAAACGTCAAACCGGGCAAAACTCTAGGCAATGCACCTGTGGCAGCCAGCACGTCGAACATCCGACCCGGCTGATCCGCCATCAGCCCTTTGGCCATTTCACGCCAGACACGCTCAGGAACGAGCGCATCGACCTCGCCATCGTCTACCAACTGACGGGCCAAGCCCATGGTTTCCGGTGCAATGGAAAAATTGTAAAAGCGCGCGGCAAAACGTGCCAACCGCAACAAACGTACCGGGTCTTCGACGAACGCCTGCCCGACATGCCGAAGCACCTTACGCTTGATATCGGCCTGGCCGTCCAAGGGATCAACCAACCGCCCATCAAGCGCCTGTGCAATCGCATTCACGGTCAGGTCCCGGCGCTGCAAGTCGTCTTCCAGGCTGACATCGACGCCGGTATAGAACGTAAAGCCTTTATAGCCGCGTCCCGACTTGCGTTCAGTGCGGGCCAGCGCGTATTCCTCTTTGGTTTTCGGATGCAGAAAAACCGGGAAATCGCCCCCTACGGGAATAAACCCGCGCCTGGACATCTGTTCTGGTGTGGCGCCCACGACAACCCAGTCACGGTCACCGGCTGGCAGGCCCAGCAAAGCGTCGCGAACGGCGCCCCCCACGATGTAAACATCCAGGCCCTGTACCGCCGCGTCGATCATGGCAAATCAATACGCTTCTGAGGGGTTGGCGATATCGTACCCAAGCGCTCTTTCAGGGAGTGTGGTTTGCCCGTAAACATCATGGCGTAATACGTGGCGTTGGACATCACGTTCTTTACATACAAGCGCGTTTCGGTAAATGGAATGGTTTCGGCAAAGACGGCGCCTTCCACAGGCGCACTCAGTTTGGCGCGCCACTGGACCGGGCGCCCCGGCCCCGCGTTGTAACCCGCCGTGGCGAGCACCTGGGAACCATTCAAATTACCAAGGACCATGCTAAGGTAATTCGTGCCCAGCACCGTGTTGGTGTCGAAATCGTTCACGGACGAAGGGGTGAAGTCTTTCATGCCGATTTTCTTGGCAACCCAGCGTGCCGTAGCAGGCATCAGCTGCATCAGCCCCGACGCACCCACATGGGAGCGCGCATCGGTAATAAAACGCGACTCCTGACGAATCAAACCATATACCCAGGCAGGGTCCAGATTGATCAGGCGCGCCTTTTCGGTAACACGGCCTTCAAACGGGGCGATGAAGCGCTGCGTGAAATCGATTTCCTTTTCCGTGCGCAGCGATGTATTTACAACCCGATCGTAGATCTGCTCCTGGCGCGCCAGTTCAGCGGCGGCCAATAATTGGCGGTCGTTCATGCCGCGCAACGCAAAATTCCATTCTGGTACGGCTTCAGGCCTCCAACCCAGATCGAAGAGTTGGACGGCGCGCTGCAAGCCAGCATTGGACTTGGCCTCTTGCAGTTCCGCAAGGCTGACCGCCACAGGGGCAGGCGGCAGTGCAGGCGTTTTCCCGAGCTCTTCGCTGGCAAGCTGGCCATAGAAGCTAAGTTCACCGGCAATGGACTCGTAATGCTGGGTGGCTGCCTGTTTATTGCCTTGTGCCGCCAGAGAACGGGCATACCAATATACCCACACTGGCTCGGCAGCTTGACGCCCCGACATCCTGCGTATCGATTTGGCCACCCAATCCCAATCGATGCGCGGCTGGCGCAGTTCGGCGCGAACCTGCCAGGCATGGTTGTAATCGCTAAGGCGGATATTGCCTGAGCGCCGGTACCAGCCAGCGGCATCCGGATCGACATTCAATGCCGCAACCAGGCCAAATTGACTCCAGACCCATTCAATATTGGACTTAGGAATTGCCTTGGACCAGACGCTATCGACATAAACCGCATTATCGGCCCGCTCTTTGCCATAGGCCAGCCGCGACAAGGCGATGGTAACCAACTCAATTTCCGTTCGCGACTTAGGGGGCTTGCGCCCTGCCAGCCATTTCTTCGGATCTTTCATCAGCGCCGCATAGGCGACCATGTCGGGCGTATCGAACATGACGGCAGCCAAGCGCTGGGCGTTGCCGCTTTTATTGGTTTCCAGCGTGTCCCGCAACAAAGGCTCAAGCTGCTTCCAGCCTATGACCTTGCTGTTTTCAAGTTCGTCCAGCGTACTCCAGCAGGCGCGGTTGGGCTGAAAGACGTCCAGGAACTGAGTCGCTTTTACCCGCTGCCCAGTCATATGCTGAGCCAGCAATCGCGAACAATCGACATGGGCATTGCTGTTGACGACCGGCCCCAACTGATTGACCAGTTGATAATTACCGGCGCGCGCCGCCGCCACGATCCAGTCAGCCTTGAGCCTATCGGCCAGGTAGGCATCCTGATTGACCTGCATGAACTGTTTCAGCTGGGCATCGGGCACTGGTTGAGTGCTGTCCTGAAGCTGTTGGCGCAACAGCCAGTACTGGGCATAGGAGCCCAAGACCGGATCGGCCTGGGCTAGCGGAGCCAAGCCTTGCAGCCTGGCCCATTGTTTTTTTTGCATGGCCTCGCGGCCGTCGACGACTGCCTGGCGCGCCAAGGGCGGAACAGCAGCCGTGCTGGCGGCAGGAGCAGAAACGGGGGGGGATGGGGGCGCAACGAGGTTTTGCCGAAGATCGACAGCCGCTGTCGCTAGCTCAGCCGCACCGGCCTCATTGGCGGTTTCAGCTGTCGTGGCGGAATGCACCGGCCGCTCGGCGCCGGCACAGCCCACCAAACCCACGGAAAGCGCCAGCCAGAGTCCGGCCCGCGAGTAGCGAACAGGCGCTACGGCAGAAATGTTCCGGGTTTTCTGATACCGTTGTCGGTTGGATACCATCTTGTCTTGATCCCACATAAAAAGCGCCATGAATAACAGTACAGAGAATAACGCAGTCCCGCTACGCGTGCGACTAAAACAACTACGAGCCGCACAAAGCCCCGTTGACCGCAACCGGGGTGCCCTGTTGATACGGGGCCGATTGTTTACCTGGCTGGCAACCAACCGCAGCAAACTGAAAGAAGCCGGCAAACCCGTACCGGTAAACATTGCCGCCTTCTGGTCAATGCAAGACGAACCCCAGTTGCAACCGCTATTGCGGCAATGGGTGGAAGAAGAAGGATACCGTGTATCGTTGCCGGTTGTGGCAGCGCCAAACGCCCCTCTTGAATTCAGGCTTTGGGACCCTGAGGCCCCCATGCAGGAAGGCGCCTACGGCATATACGAACCCATAGGCGAACCTGCGCCGGCGCCCGACATCATTTTAGTGCCGACACTAGGCTATACCCGCCAAGGAGACCGGGTCGGCTACGGAAAAGGATACTACGACCGAACGCTTGCCGCCTTTAAAGAGCAAGGCCATCCGTACACCAGCATCGGCATCGCCTGGGCTACCGGGGACCTATCCGGCCAATCCCATACACCTGCGCCGCACGATGTAAAGCTTGACAGCATCCTGACGGATAAGGGGTGGGCGGTGCCTGCGCCGGTATTGGCGTAACCAGGCACCGGTCACGGCTTAATCCAGACGCAGCTGCTGCCATATCGCCATGGTGACTTCGGCGTTATTCAAAGTATAAAAATGCAGGCCGGGGGCGCCATTATCCAGCAAGTCTTGCGACAGCTTGGCAATGACGTCCACCCCAAATGCTTTGATCGACGCCTTGTCGTCGCCAAAATCGGCCAGACGCAGGCGTATCCAGCGCGGAATTTCCGCCCCGCACATATTCGAAAAGCGCGCCAACTGCGAATAATTAGTGATAGGCATAATGCCCGGCACGATAGGAATATCGATGCCTTTGGCACGCACACGATCGACAAAATCGTAATAGGCATCGGCATTGAAAAAATACTGGGTGATTGCGCTATTCGCCCCCGCATTGATCTTTCTTGCAAAATGCTCGAGATCTGCGTCTGCTCCACTGGCCTGGGGATGCATTTCGGGGTAGCCGGCCACCTCAATATGGAACCAGTCACCGCTATGCTGGCGAATGAACGCCACCAAGTCGCTTGCATAATGCAATTCGCCTTGATCGCCGCCCATGCCTGACGGCAAATCGCCCCGTAGCGCAACAATACGCTTGACCCCTTGTTCGCGGTAAGCATCCAGGATGTCAGCCAGCACGGCACGCGTAGACCCTATGCAGGACAAGTGCGGCGCGGCATCGCAACCCAGGTTCTGCATCAGGCGCACGGTATCGGCGGTGCCGCTGCGGGTTGAACCGCCGGCACCGAAGGTTACGCTGACATAGGCCGGATGCAGCGCCAGCAGTTGCTTGGCCGACCGCACCAGCTTTTCCTGGGCGGCAATATCACGGGGCGGGAAAAATTCTAGGCTGATTGCCTTCTTGAGACTCATTGAACCAACAACCTCGACAAAAGCCCGGACACCAGGCTATATACAAAAGCACCCAGCAACGCCCACCAGAACCCGCTGACCTGGAAGCCTTTCAGTACCGAACCGGCAAACCAGAACACCAATGCGTTGAGCACCAGCAAAAACAGGCCCAGGGTGACGATGGTAATAGGCAACGTCAACAGGATAAGCAAGGGCTTGACCAGGGTGTTAAGCAGGCCCAGCACCAGGGCGGCAATCAGCGCCGACCCGAACGAGGCCACGGTAATCCCCGGCAATATATAAGCAACAACAAGCAAGGCAACAGCGTTCAAAATCCAGACAAGAATCAGTTCCATGGCATAAAGCTCCTTTGATTAACCCTGCTTGAACTGCCGGAGCATAAGCCCCGGCAGTTTGATTCACGAACGCAGCACATACTACCCGCTGCGCGTAGGCCGGATTAGTAACGGTAGTGTTCAGGCTTGTAGGGCCCGGATACCGGCACATTGATGTAATCGGCCTGGTCCTGGCGCAACTCGGTCAATTGCACACCCAGCTTTTTAAGATGCAAGCGTGCCACTTTTTCGTCCAGATGCTTGGGCAACACATAGACCTGGCCTTTTTCATAGGCTTCACCGCGAGTGAAAAGTTCAATCTGGGCGATGGTCTGGTTGGTGAACGAAGCGGACATCACGAACGAAGGGTGGCCGGTTGCGCAACCCAGGTTCACCAGACGCCCCTTGGCCAGCAAGATGATGCGCTTGCCGTCTGGGAAAATGACATGGTCGACCTGAGGCTTGACCTCTTCCCATTGCAAGTCTTCTATCGAAGCCACGTCGATTTCGTTATCGAAGTGGCCGATGTTGCAAACGATAGCCTGGTCTTTCATCTTGTCCATGTGGTCGCGTGTGATCACATGGTAGTTGCCGGTGGCTGTTACGAAAATATCGGCCTTGTCGGCGGCTTCATCGATAGTAACGACGCGATAGCCTTCCATCGACGCCTGCAAGGCGCAGATAGGATCGACTTCGGTAACCCAGACCTGGGCGCGCAAGGCGGACAAGGCCTGCGCGCAACCCTTGCCCACATCGCCAAAACCGCAAA
This sequence comes from Candidimonas sp., assembly GCA_035514715.1. Taxonomy (GTDB): domain Bacteria; phylum Pseudomonadota; class Gammaproteobacteria; order Burkholderiales; family Burkholderiaceae_B; genus Pollutimonas. The sequence goes on along the minus strand of DATJCP010000236.1, from coordinate 2,092 downwards.
CCACGGCAATCTTGCCTGCAACCATCACATCGGTAGCGCGCTTGATGCCGTCGACCAAGGATTCGCGGCAACCGTACAGGTTGTCGAACTTGGACTTGGTCACCGAGTCGTTGACGTTGATGCCGGGAAAAGCCAGCTCGCCCTTCTTGGACATTTGGTACAGACGGTGCACGCCCGTGGTGGTTTCTTCGGTAACGCCCTTGACCTGCGCCAGGCGCGTGGAATACCACTTAGGATCACGCTGCAACTGCGCCTTGATGGATGCAAACAGTACGCGCTCTTCTTCGCTGGTAGGGTTGTTCAGCACCGAAATATCGCTTTCGGCCTTCGTACCCAGATGCAGCAAAACGGTAGCATCGCCGCCGTCATCAAGAATCATGTTGGCATGTTCGCCATTGGGCCACTGGAAAATCTGATGCGTGTATTGCCAGTAGTCTTCCAGAGTCTCGCCCTTGATGGCAAAGACGGGGGTGCCACTGGCTGCGATAGCGGCAGCCGCGTGGTCTTGGGTGGAGAAAATATTGCACGATGCCCAGCGCACTTCAGCGCCCAGCGCCTTGAGCGTTTCAATCAGCACGGCCGTCTGGATAGTCATGTGCAGGCTGCCGGCAATGCGCGCACCCTTCAACGGCTGGGATGCTGCGTATTCTTCACGCGTGGACATCAGGCCGGGCATTTCGGTTTCGGCGATCGCGATCTCGCGACGGCCCCAGCCAGCCAGGGCGATATCGGCAATTTTATAATCGGTAAATGCGGCGTCAGCAACAGTATTCATGGTGTTATTCCAATAAACCTGTACCGGCCAAAAGCATCGCAAAACGGCTCATCTTCGCCTGTACAGGGAATGATGAGCGCGGTTGGAACGAAAGAAGATCCTGAGCCTAGCGGGTGGTATTGAAAAGCTTGTCAGCCCCATGCCTGCCCCGTTGCAGCGCCCCTCAGGAAGGGTAAATTGTAGCGCAATTACAAAAATGGAATACCGCGGCGCCTGTTGGCGTCAGCCATTACGGCGCGGATAGCCTTGCGCAGTAATACGCTGCCATATCTGTTTTTTCTCGGTGTCGTCGAGAAAAACCCAGTTGGCCACTTCCATGGCGGTGCGGCCGCAGCCGCGGCAGATATCATCGTACAAGGTGGAGCACACGGCCACGCAGGGGGAATCAGTGACGCGAAGCGCGCGATTATCGTCGCGTTGTGTAGCGGGATTATTCATAGGGATAAATGGTAGCATTGCTGATCCGCCTGACACGGCAAGCCCCTATCAGGCGCAGGTTTATAAAACGGCGCTTGGCCAAGCCTATCCAGACAAATACCAACACCACCAAATGAATGACAAGCCAGCCAGCCTTGCCATCGCCGCGATTCTTCATGGCAGCGGCAACCAAACCGACGAGCTGATCCTGCAGTTCGTAAAGCAACTGCGGCAAAAAGGCTTGCGGGTTCATGGCGTTGTACAAACGCCACAGACATACAGCAGCACAGGGTCGCGTCAAATGGCCATTATCGATCTGACCGACGGCGCGCGCCTGGCCATCTCCCAAGATCGCGGCGGCGGTGCCAGAGGCTGTTGTGTGGATCCTGGCGCGCTTGCCGACGCCAGCATCATCTTGCGTCGCGCCTGCGACGACCAGGCAGACCTTGCCGTGATCAACCGCTTTGGAAAACTTGAGGCAGAAGGCGAGGGCTTTGCCGCCGATATGTTGGCGTTAATGAGCGCAGGCATACCGGTGCTGACGGCGGTCAAAGAAAAACATCTTGCGGCATGGCGCAATTTTACTGGCGGCATGGCTGAAGAACTGCCAGCCAATGAGGCCGCACTACGCAATTGGTATGGCAGCCTGCAACAAGCGCCAGGTTAACGCCTAAGGCGAACAACCTGGCTTCTGTGCCTAAGCAAGGCTTAGGCAGCCTTTTTCAGAACTTGCACCTTGTCGATGGCTTCCCAGCTGAATTCCGGCTCGGAACGCCCGAAGTGCCCGTAAGCAGCTGTTTTGGTGTAGATGGGGCGCAACAGATCCAGCATGTTGATAATGCCCTTGGGACGCAGATCGAAATGCTCGCGCACCAAACGGGCGATTTGGTCGTCAGGAAT
>DATJCP010000235.1:0-3544 GCA_035514715.1 Candidimonas sp. | reverse complement strand
ACCCACCACCGCACTGGACGTGACGATACAAGCGCAGATATTGCAGCTGATCCGCGAATTGCAGCGCGAGATGAACATGGGTGTCATCTTCATTACCCACGATATGGGCGTGGTGGCCGAGGTGGCCGATCGCGTGTTGGTCATGCTGCGCGGCGATAGCGTTGAAACCGGCACAGCCGAGCGCATATTCGCTCAACCGCAGCATACCTATACCCAAGCATTGCTGGCAGCGGTTCCCAGGCTGGGCTCCATGCATGGCACTGACAATCCCGAGCATTTCCCCGTATTGGCGGCAGTCGGTGAACCTGGCAAGCCAGCACTTGCGCCGCGTGCCGAGGGCCAGATCATTGTGCCGCCGGCCGCAATGGGCGAGTCGCCCATCCTGAGGGTGAAGGACTTGTCCACGCGGTTCGATATCCGCACAGGCATATTCAGCCGCGTGACCCGGCGCGTACATGCCGTTGAAAAAGTCAGCTTTGATCTGTTTCGCGGCGAAACCCTGGCGCTGGTGGGAGAATCGGGTTGCGGCAAGTCGACAACTGGCCGTTCGCTGCTGCGCCTTGTGCAGACGCAGGGCGGGCAAATCGAGTTCGATGGCCAGCAAATCAATGATTTGACCGGCCCGGCATTGCAAAGCCTGCGGCGCAATATTCAATTCATTTTCCAGGACCCGTTTGCGTCACTGGATCCGCGCGTGACTGTTGGCTATTCGATTATCGAGCCCTTGCTGATTCATAAGGTGATGTCGAACAAGGCCGCTGAAGAGCGCATGAAGTATCTGCTGGAAAAGGTGGGTTTGCCGCCCGATGCGGCCCAGCGCTATCCACATGAATTTTCCGGCGGCCAGCGCCAGCGCATCTGCATTGCGCGCGCCTTGGCCATGAAACCCAAAGTGGTCATCGCCGACGAGTCCGTGTCTGCGCTGGATGTGTCGATTCAGGCGCAGATCGTGAACTTGCTGATCGACCTGCAAAAAGAAATGGGCATTGCGTTCTTGTTTATTTCGCACGATATGGCGGTGGTGGAGCGCATCAGCCACCGCGTGGCCGTGATGTATTTGGGCCAGATTGTGGAAATTGGCCCGCGCCGCGCCATATTCGAGAACCCTCAGCACCCGTATACCAAGAAACTGATGGCGGCGGTACCGATTGCCGATCCAACTCGGCGCCACCTGGACCGCAAGTTGTTGTCTGGAGAAATTCCCAGCCCGATACGGAAAATAGGCGATGAGCCTGAAGTGTTTCCGTTGACCGAGGTGGCGGCAGGCCATTACGTGGCGCAGTACTCAAGCAGTGCTTCATTTTAATTACCGGAGAAGACGCTCATGAAATATCTTAGTGCTAAAAATTCGATACTTGCGGCCATTTTGGCTGCTGGTATGTTTGGCGGTTCCGCGGCGCTTGCCGCCAAGGACGTATCCGTCGCGGTAGAAATTTCCCTGGATTCCCTGGATCCTTACAACACCAATTCGACCCTGTCGCAGGCATTGGGCAAAAGCTATTACGAAGGTTTGTTCCAATTTGATAAAGACCTGAAGCTTCAGCCTTTGCTGGCCGAAAGCTATGAGCCCAGCGCCGATGGCCTGGTCTATACCTTCAAGCTGCGCAGCGGCGTCAAGTTCCAGGACGGTACCGACTTCAACGCCGAGGCGGTCAAAGCCAACCTGGATCGCGTGCTGGATCGGGCCAACGGCCTGGCCCGCTATAACCAGTTCAGCCGCATCGATAAAGTTGAAGTGGTCGATCCCTTGACCGTAAAAATTACTCTGAAAGAACAGTTTTCGGCCTTCATCAACGCCTTGGCCCACCCGTCGGCCATGATGATTTCGCCTACAGCCTTGAAGAAATGGGGCAAGGACATTACCTTTCACCCAGTGGGCACCGGGCCGTTCGAGTTTGTGGAATGGAAGCCCGCCGAGTACCTGAAGGTCAAGAAATTCGACGGCTATTGGAAGAAAGGCTATCCCAAAGTCGACAGCATGACCTTCCGCACGGTCACCGACAACAACACGCGTGCAGCTGTCGTGCAAACGGGTGAAGCCCAATTCGCCTATCCCTTGCCTTACGAGCAGGCAGCGCTGCTGTCCAAGAACGATAAGCTGGAAGTCGTGGCCGCGCCATCCATCATTGCACGCTATGTTTCCATGAACGTGCAGCACAAGCCGTTCGATAACGTCAAGGTACGCCAGGCCATCAATTACGCGATCAACAAGGAAGCCTTGGCCAAAGTGGCCTTCGCAGGTTATGCCTTCCCATCGCAAGGCGTCATCCCGCAAGGCGTGGACTATGCCAAGAAAATGGACCCCTGGCCTTACGACGTAAAGAAAGCCAAAGAGCTGCTGAAAGAAGCGGGCTACCCCAACGGTTTTTCCACCACCTTGTGGTCGGCCTATAACGACGGCACTGCCGCCAAAGCCGTGCAGTTCCTGCAACAGCAACTGGCCCAGGTAGGCATCAAGGTGTCGATCGAGCTGCTTGAGTCCGGCCAGCGCGTGCAGCGCGTCCAGCAGGTGAAAGATGCCCCGACAGCCCCCGTACGCATGTACTACGCTGGCTGGTCGGCATCGACCGGTGAAGCCGACTGGGCACTGCGCCCCTTGCTGGCAACCAGCGGCTGGCCTCCTGTGTTTAACAACACCGCCTACTACTCCAACCCCAAAGTGGACAAGGACATTGCCGACGCGCTGATGACCACCGATAAGGCAGAGAAAACCAAGCTGTACGACGATGCGCAAGAGCAGATATGGAAAGATGCGCCCTGGGCTTTCCTGACTACCATCAAACTGCTGTCGGTACATAACAAAAAGCTTAGCGGCTTTTATGTGATGCCTGACGGTTCCTTCCAGTTCTCGGACGTAGACCTGAAACAATAATCAGGAATAAGCGCTTACCGGGCGGACCCGGCCAAGTCTTGGCCTACCCGCCCGGCGCGTATTAAAGATGCTGACATACATAGTAAAACGACTGTTGGGAATGATCCCCACCTTGCTGCTGGTGGCGATCGTGGTGTTTCTGTTCGTGCATGCTTTGCCGGGCGATCCAGCCAGGCTGGCTGCGGGCCCGGAAGCCGACGAAATCACGGTACAGATGGTGCGCAAGGAGCTTGGGCTGGATTTGCCGCTGCCCCAGCAGTTCGTGCGTTATTTTGAGAACCTGTTGCAAGGCGACTTGGGCCATTCTCTGCGCACCAAGCGCCCGGTGGCCCAGGAAATCGGCGACCGCCTTATGCCCACTTTGCTGCTGACGTTGACCAGCATGGTGTGGTCGGTCATATTCGGCTTGATTATCGGCGTGGTTTCCGGCGTTTGGCGCAACCGCCTGCCTGATCGCGTTGGCATGACAGTGGCTGTTTCGGGTATTTCATTCCCGGCGTTTGCCCTGGGCATGGTCTTGATGCAGATATTTTCGGTGCAGCTGGGCTGGTTTCCCACTGTAGGGGCCGGCACCTGGAAGCACTATGTATTGCCCTCGATTACGCTGGGTGCCGGCGTGGCGGCCGTTATGGCGCGCTTCACCCGGGCGGCGTTCATTGAAGTCATGCAGGA
>DATJCP010000234.1:0-7067 GCA_035514715.1 Candidimonas sp. | reverse complement strand
TGAATGTTGGCCAGGCCGTTGGCCAGGCCCGGACCCAGGTGCAGAAGCGTTGCGGCAGGTTTGTCGGCCATGCGTGCGTAGCCGTCGGCCGCGCCAGTTACCACCCCTTCGAATAAGCCCAGAATGCAGCGCATTTCAGGTTTCTTGTCGAGGGCAGCCACGAAATGCATTTCGGATGTGCCAGGATTGGCAAAACACACATCGACATCATTAGCCAACAACGTATCGCAAAGACTATCTGCACCATTCATGGATCTAACCTTTTTAGCTTGTGTTCCCGAGGGGGAACACATTATGAAAAATAAAACCTACTTTGCCTGAATGTTGCGCTCTTGGATGAGCTTGCTCCAGCGGGCTCGTTCCGTGCGTTCAAACGCTGCGAGATCCTTGCCTGTCAGGGTTCCTGCCTGCGCGCCAAGCGAAACGAACTTTGCTTGAAGTTCAGGTGACGCCAGTGCGCCTTTGGCCGCATCAATCAACTTGTCCATGACGGGCTGCGGCGTATCCCTAGGGGCGTACAGCGCAAACCAGGCCGTGACATCGACATTGGGTAGACCAGATTCGGCAACGGTGGGGATATCCGGTATCGATGGTGAGCGCTGGGAGGATGTCACGGCAATGGCGCGTATCTTGGAGCCATCCTTGATTTGCGCCAGGGTGCTGGGAAGGTTGTCCAGCAAGACGTCTACTTGGCCGCCGATCAGCGCCGGCAAAGATCCTGCAAGCCCCTTGAATGGGATATGCAGCATGTCGATACCGGCCACCTGTTCAAAATAAACGCCTGTCAGATGAACCGACGATCCGATACCCGGAGACGCGAAAGTCAGTTTTTCGTTTTTGGCGGCCTTGGCTGCAGCGATAAGGTCGTTTACGGTTTTTATTTTCGATTGTGCATTGACGGCAATGATGTTCGGCGTGGTGACCACAAGGGCAATAGGCGCAAAGTCTTTCTCGGCGTCGAAAGGCATGTCTTTGTACAGGAACTGATTGATGGTTTGTGTGCCTATCGTGCCCATGCCTATGGTGTAGCCGTCAGGCTTGGCTCGTGCGACGACACCCATGCCGATACTGCCGCCGGCCCCCGCCCGGTTTTCAACAACAATGGTTTGTCCCAGTCTGGACTCCATGGCCTGCGCCATGGTGCGCGCCGCAATGTCGGTGGTGCCGGCTGGGGGATAGGGTACGACCAGTGTTACTGGACGGTCGGGGTAAGCGGCGGCGTGCGCCGTGACCACCGTCGCCAACGTGACGGCAGTACCGTAGACGAGCTGTTTGAAGGTGCTGCGTAAACCTGGGGCTGATTTCATTGTTGTCTCCTGTTTGTGCTACATAAAGACGTCGGGAATAAATTATTGGACAATGATTTTGGCGCGTTTGACCAAGGCGCCGATAACAGGGCTTTCCGTACTGATTTGCGTGGCCAGCGCTTCAGCCGAGCCATTACCGGGTTCTATACCCATGTCCAGCATGCGTTTGCGCACGGTTTTGTCTTGCAAGGCCGCTTGTAACGCTTTGCGCAAGATTGCCGTAACAGCAGGAGGTGTGGCTTGTGGCGCTACCAGGCTGAACCATGCCGTCATTTCAAAATCGGGATAGCCCGATTCGCTCAGCGTGGGTAAGTTCGGCAAGGAAGGCAACCGTTTTTTGCTGGTAATGGCCAGGACATCAACCTTGCCGGCATCAACCTGCGGCATGCCGGTGGAGACCATGTCGAAGAACAGGTCCACATCGCCGCTGATTAGCTGGGGCAGGGCCTGGGTGGAACCTTTGAAGGGAACATGCAGCATTTTGATGCTGGCGACTTGCTCGAAGTATTCAGCGGCAAGGTGCGAGGAGGTACCGGTCCCGAAGGAGGCAATGTTGAGCGCATCGGGATGTTGCTTGGCATAGCCGACGACATCGGCAGGCTGCTTGAAGTTGTGCTTCTTGCTGGTTAGCAAGACCATGGGGCCGATGCCTATCATGCCGATGGGGGCGAAGGCATCAGGATCGTAGGACAATGTTTTATACAAGAACCGGTTGGTGACCAATGTAGAGTTAGTTGCCAAAAGAATCGTATAGCCATCGGGTTTTTCATGTGCGACGTAGGAAGCACCGATGGTGGTGGCCGCGCCTGCGCGGTTTTCGACAATCAAGGGTTGATTCAGGGTCTTGCCTATATGTTCCGCCAATACCCTGGTCAGGGCATCGGTGGCGCCGCCGGCGGGAAAAGGGGTTACGACAGTGATGGCCCGTTCGGGAAAAGTGGCTGCCGCAGCCAAGTTGACCATCGTACCCAGCATGGTGGCGGCAAAAAATCGAGCACTGGTTTTGAACAAGTTTGTCTCCTCGATTGTCATTTCGTGGCTTGCGCCACGTGCTTGATCTTATTTTGTTTTTATTGAATCCCGTACAATGGAATTCAATTTTATTAACAACAAATATAGAAGCACTGGACTTGAAATGCAAACATTTTCGAGAAAAGCATCTGGCGCAAGGGCCAAGCCTATTGAGGCGGGAACTTCCGCAGCCCGGCCGGCGCGCCGCAAGCGCCAGGTGATAGAAGGCGAAATGCCTTCAGCCGATTTTGTCGAGGCTTTGGCGCGGGGCTTGCGTGTCATGCGTTGCTTCGGGCCGGGGGTCAAGTCCCTGGGCAATCTAGAACTGGCTCAATTAACAGACCTGCCCAAGTCGACAGTCAGTCGCATCGTTTACACGCTGACGAGTTTGGGATATTTGCGCTATCACACTGATACGGGTCGGTATTCGCCTGGCTATGGCGTATTGGCGTTGGGCTTCGGCCTGCTGGCCAACCTGGAAGTGCGTCAGCTCGCCCGGCCTTTGATGGAAGAACTGGCGCAGGCCACAGGAGCAGCCGTAGCCTTGGGAACTTTCGATGGCGAGGCCATGACTTATGTCGATGCTGTGCACGGTTCGTCCGCCTTGTATTTGCGATTGCCTGTAGGGCATAGGCTGGGGCCTGATAGCACGATGGGGCGGGCTTATCTTGCCGTGCTGCCAGAAGCTGAACGTGAGGCGTTGCTGGCGACGCTGGACATTAAGCGGCTGCAGCCCGAAATGATCGATCGCGCCTGTATCGACTTTGAGGATACAGGTTGTTGCTTTGGGATCGGAGACTGGCAGCAAGGTATTAATGCTGTCGCCGCGCCTTTTGCGACACTTACCGGAGAAGGTTACTTCGTCATGAGCTGCGGGGGGCCGGCCAATGTGTTGCCTGAGGCTCGCTTGCGCACCGAGGTGGCAGGCATGTTGCGTGACATTGTGGGAAAACTTTCGCCGACCTATGCGCAGGCCTTTCCTGGCGCGCGATAGCCGTTAGAATACGCAGTCTTGCCGCCGCTGTAAGGACGAATCTTGACTGAAGACGCCCGTTTGCCTGCCTTAGCCTCTACCAATATCAAGGAGGACCGGCATTTCGTTACCGCGCTGGCGCGGGGGCTGGAAGTGCTCTCCTGCTTTCGCTCAGGTAACCAGGCCCTGGGAAACCAGGAGTTGGCGTTGCGCTGCAAACTACCCAAATCGACGGTGTCGCGCCTTACGTCCACCCTCGTCAAGCTGGGCTACTTGAAGCATGACGACGATAGCGGGAAGTACTCGCTGGGCATGGCCACGTTGTCATTGGGCGTAGGCATGCTGGATAGACTGGACATCCGTCAAGTGGCGCGTCCGTTCATGCAAGAGCTTGCCGATGCTACCCAGACGATGGTGTCGCTGGGCGTTCGTGACAGGCTTTCCATGTTGTATATCGAGAACTGTCGCAGCCGCTCGGCCTTGACCTTGAGCCTGGACATCGGGTCGCGCCTTCCCATTGCCACGTCCTCCATGGGGCGAGCCTACTTGGCCATGGCCAGCGAACAGGAACGTAATGACATCATTGCGCGTCTGCTCGAGCAGGGGAAATTGCCGGAAAACGAAATCATCGATAACATTAACCAGGCGACTGCAGACTTCCTCAGCCTGGGTTGCACCTGCTCTTTTGGGGACTGGCAAGAGAACGTCAACGGCATTGCCGTGGGCTTTCAGCTTAGCCCCGCACATCCCATCATGGTGCTTACCTGCGGAGCGCCGTCGTTTTCGGTATCCAGTGAGTTTTTGCTCAACGAGGCGCGCCCCAAGCTACTTGAGGCTGTAAGCAAAATAGTATCTCCGGTGCGGCGCTGATGTCGCTGCTTGTAGCCCCAAGCTAGCGGCCGCCTTTCTTTTCTACTACAGCGAATACGCCACTGGCCCTGAATATCTTTTGTTCGTCCACGTACAGGAAGCAGTCGGCAAATGCCATGCGCCGGCCTTGTTTTTGCACGGTTGCACGCGCAACAAGCCAATCGCCAATATTCGCGGGCTTGAAGAATTCGCTGGTCAGGCTGACGGTGACCAGTCCAACCTCATCGTCGTAGGCCAGTGCAACGGCATCGCCGATTGCGCTGTCGGCTATTGTCAGCAGCAAGCCGCCATGCGTTATACCGCGAAGGTTAGTGTGTTTTTCGGAGATGCGAACGGCCAGTTCGACTTGCTTACCGTTTTCTGTTTTTTCGTAGAAAGGTCCGCATAGATTTGTGAACTCGCTGTTGTAGCCTCGTTCACTGTAGCCGTCTGGTATTGCTGTCATTGTTGCGCTCATTATTGGGAAGGGTGTTCTGATAGGGTAGCCACGATCATATCCCTATAGCACGACAGATGAAAATTCAGGCTGATCTAGGGAAAGGGCTAGCTTTACACTTGTGATGCTTGCGTTTAGCATTGGTTGCGTAAAAATGAAATTCTATTCTGCATTGCAGAACAATAGTTGGCGATAGCCTTAGAATGAAAACAACCGGAGAACAACCTATGCGTGGTGTAAAGCAGATTTTAAAAAAAACAGTACTTGCAGCAATAGTGGTAGGGGGATCATTAACCGCTTTGGCCAGCCAGCCTGCGTATGCCGCCTGGCCGGAAAAGCCGATAGAAGTCGTTGTTCCATACACGCCGGGTGGTGCAACCGATACCGTCACACGCGTCATTATGAAAAAGCTTTCCGAACGTTTGGGGCAGCCTGTCGTCGTGGCGAACAAGCCGGGAGCAAACAGCACGATAGGTACAGCAGCTGTGGCCCGCGCCAAGCCCGATGGCTATACTTTTGTCACCGTCCTGGCTGCCTACACGATCAATCCTCATCTATACAAGCTTAGCTATTCCTTCGAGGATTTCGAGCCGGTATCGCACATGGCCGACCTGCCTTTGTTCTTGTTCATCAATAAAGACATCCCTGCCAATACGCTTGCTGAACTCATTGCCTATGGCAAAAAGAAGCCCGATACACTGACCTATGCGTCCAGCGGTACAGGGTCAAGTGCTCATATGACCGGAGCCAACTTCGGTTTGCAGGCGGGATTGACCATGACACACATCCCCTACAAAGGTAGCGCCCCCATACTTACCGATTTGCTAAGCGGCCAGGTTTCCATGGTTTTTGACCCCATTCTTGTCCCGATGCAGTACGTTAAGCAAGGCAAGCTTAAAGCTATTGCCATTACTTCCACCAAGCGTTGGGATGACGAGCCTGGCGTTCCGACCATGGATGAAGCGGGCTTGCCTGGTTTCTTCATGAATTCATGGGCTTCCTTGATGGCTCCTGCAGGTACGCCAAAAGACATTGTCGATCGGGTCTCCAAAGAAATCGCCGAAATAGCCAAGGATCCGGAAGTGATGAAAACTTTCCATGAGGCGGGCTTTGTTGCCGTGGGCAGCACACCGGATGAACTGGCTAAGTTGATCCAGAAAGATACGGCCATGTACGGCGACATCGTCAAGAAAGCCAATATCAAGTTGAACTGATTTTTAGTATGTAGCGGTGAGATGCAATCGATATGATCAATAAATTATTTACCAGCCTCGAGGCGGCCGTTGCCGACGTACATGACGGCGCGACGGTATTGATTGGTGGTTTTGGCGGCGCCGGCTCGCCAACCGAGCTGATCCATGCCTTGATAGATCAGGGAGCTAAAGAACTCACCGTTGTTAATAACAATGCCGGCAATCACGACACCGGACTGGCTGCGCTGATCAAGGCGGGCCGGGTCCGGAAAATGATTTGTTCTTTTCCCAAGGCATCGCATTCCTGGGTTTTCAACCAAATGTACAAAGAAGGAAAAATTGACCTTGAATGCGTGCCGCAAGGAACCATTGTGGAGCGTTTGCATGCTGCCGGTGCTGGCCTGGGAGGCTTTTTTACCCCTACGTCATATGGCACTGATTTGGCCAAAGGCAAGGAAACTCGCGAAATCGATGGCAAGCATTATGTGTTCGAGCGGCCATTGAAAGGGGATTTCGCCCTGGTCATGGCTGAACGCGCCGATCGTTGGGGTAACCTGGTTTACAGAAAGGCCCAGCGTAATTTTGGGCCCGCCATGTGCATGGCCGCCACAACGACGATTGTGCAAGTGCGTAAATTTGTCGAGCTTGGCGAACTAGATCCAGAGTCCATCGTGACACCAGGGATTTTTGTTCATCGAGCGGTTGAAGTGACCAATCCCCAAATGTCCAGTTAGGAAACGCCGTCCATGATCCACAGATTAAACAGAAATGAAATGGCGCAACGGCTGGCCCGGGATATCGCGCCAGGTAGCTACGTCAATATAGGCATAGGTATGCCCGAGCTTGTCGCAGGCTATCTGGATCCGGAGCAGGAAATTATTCTGCAAAGCGAAAACGGCATATTGGGCATGGGCCCGCTAGCCGAGCCGGGGCAGGAAGACACCGAATTGGTCAACGCGGGAAAAAAGCCGGTAACGCTGCTGACGGGCGGTGCTTTTTTCGACCATCTTTATTCATTCGCCATGATGCGCGGCGGTCATCTTGATTTGTGCATCATGGGAGGCATGCAAGTTTCCGAACAAGGCGACCTGGCCAATTGGAATCTGGGGCGTCCGGGCGAGCCTCCCGCTGTGGGTGGTGCGATGGATCTGGCCGTGGGTGCGAAGCGGGTTTTTATCCTGATGGAGCACAACGCTAAAGACGGTACCCCCAAGTTGGTAAAGCAATGTACGCTTCCCTTGACGGGCCTGGGTGTGGTTAGCCGTATTTATACTGAT
>DATJCP010000233.1:0-2432 GCA_035514715.1 Candidimonas sp. | reverse complement strand
CAAAGTGCTGCGCAAGCTTATCAACAAGGAGGGCGCATGAGCCAGAAACTGCTTCTTGTGGAAAACTTAACCCGTAAGTTTGGGGGCTTGGTTGCCTTGCGTAATCTGACGTTTTCGGTTGATCGGGGCGAGATTGTGGGTTTAATAGGTCCCAATGGTGCGGGCAAGACCACTGCGTTTAATGTTATTACGGGCACTATGCCGCCTTCATCGGGCAGTGTATTGTTCGATGGCCAGAATATTTCTGGCGGCCCGCCTAGCCATGTGGTTGTAGCGGGGTTGGCGCGCACATTTCAGTCTACCTCTACCTACCCTACAGCGTCGGTTGCCGAGAACGTCTATCGTGGCATGCTTTCTCGAGTGTCTGGCTCTGCAGTAGGATGGCTGGTTGGGCGCCGCGATGGGATGCTTGCACCATCGCAAATTGATGCCGAGATCAATAAGATTTTGCATATCACCGACCTGACTTCCTGGCGTAATACACCGGCAGGCAGCATGCCTTACGGCCTGCAGAAAAAGCTTGGCATTGCAGTTGCCCTTGCCACGCGGCCGCGCATGTTGTTGCTTGACGAGCCCGCAGCCGGCCTGAATCACGAAGAATGTAATGATCTCGCACGCCTTTTGCGCCGGCTACGTGACGAACAGGATCTAACGCTGCTGCTGGTCGAGCATCATATGGCTTTGGTCATGGAGTTGTGCCAACGCATCATAGTGTTGGTTCAGGGTGAAAAGATTGCAGAGGGTGCTCCTGAAGACATTCGTTCGAATGCTGCCGTGATAGAAGCTTACCTGGGGGCCCCTGATTATGCCCATGCTTAGTGTGAATGACTTGACGGTATCGTATGGCCGCCTCGAGGCGGTGCGTAAGATCAATTTTGCGGTGGAGGCTGGCCAGATCGTTGCCCTGATCGGATCTAATGGCGCCGGCAAAAGCACCACACTCAAATCCATAGTCGGCCTTACGCTGCCGTCTTCCGGACAGATTCTCCTGGATGGAAAAGATATTACGAATATGGGCTCAGCCGCCCGTGTGCATGCCGGTATATCGCTTTCGCCTGAAGGCCGCCGTTTGTTTGGCCGCATGTCGGTGCAGGAGAATTTGCTGGTGGGGGCTCACGGAGTGGGTTCCCGCGTCATTGTGCGCCGTATCCTGGATGAGATCTATGCGTTGTTCCCGCGCGTGCTTGAAAGACGGTCGCAGCTTGCCGGCTCTTTGTCAGGGGGGGAGCAGCAGATGGTCGCCATAGGGCGGGCGTTAATGGCGAACCCGCGCCTGCTTATGCTGGATGAACCGTCATTGGGGATAGCGCCAAAAATTGTTGCCGAGATCGCCAGCGCCATCGAACGTATCAATCGCGAAAAGCAAATGTCCATCGTATTGGTTGAGCAGAATGCCCGCTTGGCGTTGCGCTTATCGCACCAGGCCTACGCGCTGGAGCATGGGGAAATCATTCGTACAGGGAAAGGCGCCGAGTTGCTGGCCGATCCGTTTGTTCAAAAAGCTTATCTGGGGATATGACGCCGTGCCTGAATTGAATGCATCTGATTTGCCTGAGTATGAGGTATTTGCACTCCGCTATGCACATATGCTGCGCCAGCGTCGCGACAATTTTATAGGTGGTGATGCGCATGATGGCCCTATGCCAATGGATTTCTTCGTGTGGCTGATTCGCTGTGGGTCGCGACTGGTGCTGGTTGATACTGGATTTAACGCCAACACCGCCCAAAAGCGCCAGCGCCAGATGCTGCGTTGTCCTATTGACGCCTTGAGCGGGTTAGGCGTCAGGGCGGAAGATGTCAGTGATGTGATCCTGACCCACCTGCATTACGACCATGCCGGGAACCTGGATAAATTGCCCGGCGCGCGCTTTCACATACAAGATGCGGAGATGGATTACGCCACTGGACGATGCATGTGTTTCGAACCCATGCGGCACGCCTATTCGGTCGACGACGTGGTGACTTTGGTGCGCAATGTATATGAGGATAGGGTTGTATTCCACGATGGGGACCAGGATATCGCTCCCGGGATTCGTGTGCTGAAGATAGGAGGCCACACTAAAGGCCTGCAAGCGGTGCGGGTGCATACTGGCCGTGGCTGGGTGGTATTGGCCTCTGATGCTTCGCATTACTATGAAAACATGGATAGACTGCGGCCTTTCCCTATCGTGCATAACGTGGCCGATATGTTGTCGGGCTATGCCCGGCTTTCTGCCGCAGCAGATAGCCCCGATCATATTGTTCCTGGTCATGACCCTCTGGTGCTGCAGCAATACCCCGCTTATGAGGGTGACCCTGACACCGTGATTTTGCACACGATGCCAGGGCGTCCCGCTTAGTCTACTGTTGCGCCAGAGGCTTTCACAGCCTTGGCCCATTGCGCTGACTCTTCATTAACATACTGCTGGAAGTCCTTGGGTCCGCTATTGACG
>DATJCP010000232.1:0-2310 GCA_035514715.1 Candidimonas sp. | reverse complement strand
GGCTGACCTTCGCATGTTTATCTTGCGTTCCAGAACAGACGCCAGGGCCGGTATGAATCGCTCACCTTCTACCCACAGGAAAAGTCATGGACCAGAACCTGATCCTCTACACCAATAACCAGCACTCCAGCCCTTATGTATTGTCGGTCTATGCCACGCTGTACGAAAAGGGCCTGCCGTTCGAACTTAAAACCATAGACTTGGACTCGAACGAAAATCAAGCTCCGCATTACCGCCAGTTGTCACTGACCTCACGTGTGCCCACTTTAGTCGCTGGCGACTTCTCCATGTCGGAATCCTCGGCCATCATCGAATATCTGGAAGAAGCCTTCCCGCCCCCCGGTTATGTATCGGTCTTCCCGGCCGACCTGCAGCAAAGAGCCCGTGCGCGCCAGATACAGGCGTGGGTACGCAGCGACCTGGCCGCCCTGCGTGAAGAACGGCCCACCACGGTCATTTACGCCGCCCGCAACCCCAATCCTTTATCCCAAGCAGGCCAGAAGGCGGCAGACAAGTTATTGCACATCGCCGATACGCTGATCGACGAACAAGGCAACCCACTTTTCGGTGCATGGTCGATTGCCGATGTGGACTTTTCGGTCATGCTTAACCGCCTTTGCGCCAATGGCGATCCCGTACCCAAAAAAATACAGAAATATGTCGAGCAGCAGTTCAGCCGTCCCTGCGTAGCAAAATGGTGGGCACTTGCGAAAACATAAAGATCTATTTAATATAGATCTTTCTACTCACAAGGAAAAACCATGCAAATAGGTATGCTCAAGCTCGCCGGCCTTCAAGGCGAACCCTGCGCCAGCAAAATAGCCCAGGCGCTCAAGGCAGTTAACGGCGTAAACAACGCCAGTGTGTCATTCGCCGATAGCAAAGCAACCGTGTCCTACGACGAAGACTTGGTATCCACCCAACGCCTTCAAGTAGCCATAGAAGACGCCGGCTTTAGCATAGCCAAGCCAGTTCACGGCGAAGAAGGAAGCTGCTGCGGCGGCTGCGGCGGCTAAATTGCCTGACACCCCTGTAAAGCGATGTAGCTGGTGCTCTGACGACGCCACCTATATCGCATATCACGATACTGAATGGGGCGTACCCTCGTACGAGGCCCAGCATCTGTTCGAAATGCTGCTGCTTGAAGGTTTCCAGGCGGGGCTGTCATGGATCACGGTACTGAAAAAGCGCCCCCGCTATCGCGAAGTCCTTTTCAATTTTGATCCCAAAAAACTGGCCACCATGAGCGACGACTATATCGACACGCTCATGCAAGATACCGGCATCATCCGCAACCGCCTGAAGCTGAAGTCCGCAAGGCAAAACGCCCAAGCCTGGCTCGAACTAAAAGATCCTGTTGCGCTGATCTGGTCCTTTGTCGGCGGCAGCCCGAAAATCAACCACCATCAACAGCACACCGACGTACCCGTGACCGCCCCCGAAGCAGAACTCATGAGCCGCACCCTGAAAAAAGCCGGGTTCAATTTTGTAGGCCCGACCATCTGCTATTCCTACCTGCAGGCAGTGGGCTGCATCATGGACCACACCGTAGAATGCCACCGATACGACATACTGGCCGCGGAAAAAGCCATAACAAAATCTAGTACTTGAACACAACCAGCCTTCTTGCGGGCCCGCTAGCCCCGCCCGAATATGGCGGCAAAACCACGCTCAATGTTAAATCTTTGTCAGGAATGTACAAGCATTGTCAGGAAACCCCTGGATGCTGTACATAAACAATTACACTGTGGGCACCATGGAACACATGCTACCTAATCCCCATCCTGACACGCACACACTATCGAAAAGGGCAAAAAAAAGAGCCTTGGCTCAATGGTTCGCATTGGGATTGGCATTGGTCGTGCTGGGTAGCGCCATTGGCACCAGTCTTTTCCTCGACTACGGCCGCACTGCCGCTCGTGAACAGGACCGCCTGTCAACTCAGGCACGTATCGTTGCACAAAATCTGGAACAGCAACTCGCCACCAGCAACCGCGTACTCGAAGAGCTGATCAGCGACTTGTCCATTCGGCACAGCACCTACGATTCGCAAACCGAAACCCAGTATCTGCAAGCCATTTCCAACGCCATGCCAGGGATCCACTCCCTCGGCATCATGGATTCCAATGGAGTATTGACGGCATCAAGCCGCCCCGAAAACCTGGGCAGTAACTTCAGCCACCTGGATTACTTCCAAACCACCAAGCGACAATCAACCAGCCGAGCCCTGCACGTTTCAGCGCCATACCAAGACCCATTCATTCCTTACGCCATCACCATCACGCGTGCCGTCCTTGGGCCACGCGGCGA
>DATJCP010000231.1:0-14050 GCA_035514715.1 Candidimonas sp. | reverse complement strand
CAGGGGTCTGGGTGATCGTAGCTGATCGAGCCTATGGTGTTGAAACGGCGCAAGTCGTATTTGTAGGGGGCGTTGTTGCCGTGCCAGGCAACGACGTCCAGGGGCGAATGCGATAGCGATGTATGCCAGAAGGCGCCTGTAAACTTGGCAATGAGCTCGAAGTCGCCTTCCAGGTCTTCGTACCAGGCAACCGGGATTTCGAAGTCGCGTACGTTTGCCAAGCCGTTTGAGCCAATAGGGCCAAGTTCTGGCGGACGCAGCACCGCGCCGAAGTTTTCCAGCATATAGCCGCGCGCCGTTGGGTCGATTAACTGCACCCGAAAGCGCACACCACGCGGAATGACTGCGATTTCGCAAGGCTCGATGTCAATCAGGCCCAGCTCGGTCGCCAGGCGTAAACGGCCCTCTTGCGGCACGATCAGCATTTCGGCGTCGGCATTATAAAAAAACCGGTTTGCCATCGAGCGGTTGGCGACATACAGATTGATGCTGATTCCGCTCAGGTCTTCGCTGTTGCCATTGCCGGCCCAGGTGCTCATGCCTTCGATGAAGTCGGTGGGTTCGGCCGGAATGGCGGGAGGGCTCCAGCGCAGGCGGTTGGGTGTGACCGGCCCCGAGCCGAACTGATGTTGCCAGGACTGGGCGCCGTTGAATGGTTCGAAGGCTTTTTGCAGGGCGGCAGGCCGTATGCGATACAGCCATGAACGGCGGCTTTCGGCGCGCGGCACAGTGAAAGCGGTTCCGGATAGTTGTTCGGCATACAAGCCGTATGGGCAGACCTGCGGCGAGTTGCGGCCTATGGGCAGCGCGCCGGGCAAGGCTTCGGTGGAGCAGCTATTGCCCAGGCCGGTTTGGTATTGTAGTGTGCTCATGGTGTGGGATTCCTGAGGAAATCGGCTTCAGGCCGAATGTTCAACGCTGGCGCGGGCTTTTTCCAACGCCTCGGTAATGATGTCCAGATCGCCTATGTGATTCGATAGCAGCAGTACCAGCGCCGCATTCATGGCATGGCTTTGCTCAGTGGACAAATCACGGTGGGCGTCGATCAGATGCTCGTAAAAATCATCGGGTGCGGCAAAGTTGGGTTGTGTGCATAACTGTGTCATGACGCCACCTGCGGTGTTGAACCCGTCGCCCGCAGCAGGGCGGACATCAGGTGTTGTTTGTCGATATTGCGCCAACGTGCGGCAATGTGCTGGTCAGGCCGAATAAGGTAGCAGGCGCCATCTTGCGCGCCGTAGCGCGCCGTCAGAATTGATAGTCTGTCTACGACACATGCCAGCGTTTCAGGTGCCTTGCCCGCAAGGCTTGAGCCTAGTACCAGGACCACTTTTGCGTTCAGCGGAGACGCTTGCAGGTCGGCAAGCGCTTGCAGGACTGCAGGCTCGGGTAAGGCGGTGGGGCAGAATACGGCAATGGTAAAGCGGCCATCCAGTTGACCCAGCCACCAGTCTTCTTTTCCCGATAGGGCAACAGGGCCGTCGGGGGCTACGGCGCCCAGGGGCAAGGCAGCTGGAAAGCTGTCGATGTCGGGTGTGTTGAGGCTGGAGCTTGTGTAGGACGTAGGGGTGGAAAGCCGGCCGCTATTGACCAGCTTGCGGGCAAATTCGTATTCGCTGGCCAGCTTTAGCGTGGTGTTCCTGAATAGCAGGCTGATTTCGCTTTTGGGCGTAATGAAGTCGGTGGAGCGGGAAGAGTTCAGGATGTTTTCATCGGCTGCCTGTTCGCGTTCACTGGCGTAGCTGTCCAGCAGTGAAGCGGGCGCCAGGCCGCGGATGACCATATCCAGTTTCCAGGCAAGGTTGTCGATGTCTTGCACGCCGCTGTTGGCGCCGCGTGCACCGAAGGGCGACACACGATGTGCGGCATCGCCGGCAAAAAGTACGCGGCCGTGCCGGAATTTCTCCATGCGTTCACAGGCAAACGTATAGATGCTGACCCATTCGAGTTCAAATTGCGCATCCGGGCCAAGCAAGGCCTGAATGCGCGGTATGACCTTTTCCGGCTTGGTTTCTTCGGCGGGGTCGGCGTCCCAGCCGAGCTGGAAGTCGATGCGCCAGACATTGTCAGGTTGGCTGTGCAACAACACCGATTGATTAGGATGGAAGGGTGGGTCGAACCAGAACCAGCGTTCGTGCGGGTAGTCCGCCTGTGTCTTGATGTCGGCGATAAGGAAACGGTCGCGAAAAACACGGCCGCGGCTTTCCTGGCCTATCATTTTTCGTATGGGCGAGCGCGCGCCATCGCAGGCAAGCAGCCAGTCGGCATCCATGGTGTATAGGCCGTCGGGTGTTTCAACGGTAAGCGTTACGTGGTCGTCGTGCGCATCCAGCGCAACGGCTTTATGCTTCCAGCGCAGCTCGATATTGGGGTGTGCGACAGCCTGTTCGTACAGATAGCCTTCGCAATAATATTGTTGCAGGTTGATGAAGGCGGGGCGATGATGTCCGTGTTCGGGAAGCAGGTCGAAGTTCCAGACTTCTTTGTCTTTGAAGTAAACCCGGCCTACATTCCAGGAAACGCCTTTTTGCACCATGCGTTCGCCAACGCCAAGGCGGTCCCAGATGTCCAGTGTGCGTTTGGCAAAGCATATTGCCCGTGAACCTGCCGATAGGCGGTAGTCGTCGTCGATGACGATAACTTGCTGCCCGTGCCGGGCCAGGTCCAGTGCCGCGCTAAGCCCGACCGGGCCGGCGCCGACGACAACGATGGCGTGCCGGCCCGAGTCTTGGGCTGGCAGCGCCGTGTGCTCAAATTCGAGGGCTTGGTAATTGATGTCTCCCACCCCGATGCTCCTTGGTTATTTTTGTTTTTTTGTGCCGGATCCGCGCCAGCGGCGCCTGATCCGGCTGGCTTGTATCAGCCTTCCAGTTGTTTCCACATTTCAATGTCGCGTTCGTCTGTCCAGATGCGCGGGTCATCGTAGCCGGTGGCTTCGTCGTAGGCGCGCGATACGTCAAACGGCATGCAATGGTCAAAAATGACCCAGTCTGCATAACGGGGTTTCATGAAATCGTAGGTTTCGCGGTATATCGTTTTCAGATCTTTCCCTTCGGCAACACCGGTGTTTACACAAGAGTACAGATCCGTCAGGAAAGCGCGCGTTCCGGCCAGGCCTTTGCGGACTTCATCGGCGGACTTCAGGGCCGGACCGCGGCCAGGCACCATTTTTTCGGCGTTGAATTCGGCCAGGGTATCCAGTGTTTGCGGCCATTCGCGAAAGTAGCAGTCGCCCGCATAGGGTGTGGATTGGTATTCGACCAAGTCGCCGGCAAACAGGATGCGTTGCTCGGGCAGCCAGGCAATGGTGTCGCCCTTGGTATGGCCGCGCCCGACCTGCATGATCTGGACTTCAAGATTGCCCAGATTGACCGTCATTTCGCCGTCGAAGGTAATGGTCGGCCAGGTCAGGCCTGGTGGGACGGATTCGACGTTGCGAAACAGGCGGGGGAAGCGGCCGATTTCGCTGGCTTTGTCTTGCTCGCCGCGCTCTACGATAAGGTCGTAGGTGTCTCGGCTGGCAATGATTTCCTGGGCGTTGTAGGCCGAGGCGCCCAGTACGCGAACCGCATGGTAGTGGGACAGCAGAATGTATTTGATGGGTTTGTTGGTGACTTCCTTGACGCGGCGTATGACGTCTTGCGCCATGATGGGCGTTGCCTGGGTGTCGATCACCATGACGGCGTCGTCGCCGATGATGATGCCCGAGTTGGGGTCGCCTTCCGCTGTGTAGGCGTAGGCGTTATCGGAAAGTTTTTCGAAGGATACGACCTTGTCTTCAAGGTCGGCGTGTGAAGCGAACTGTTTGCTCATGAGTGTGGAGTCTCCGTGTAGTTGGTAAAAATATATCCCACAATTCGTTTATATGCAATGAGTTCGTTATAAGCGAATGCAAGTCAGCGCCGCTGGCATTTAGGGCAGTAATAGGTAGCTCGCTGCCCTTGTACGATACGCCGTATGGGGGTGGAGCAAATGCTGCAGGGCCGGTTGGCTCTTTCATAAACAGCGGCATAAATATCAAAATAGGCGCCGGGTTCGCCGGTGGCATTGACATAGTCCCGCAGTGTGCTGCCGCCCGATTCCAGCGCTTCGCTCAGGGTTTGCTGTATGGCCGTAGCCAGGCGGCGGCAACGTTCCAGGGAAATCGTGCCGGCAGCCGTACGCGGGTTGATCCGCGCCCGAAAAAGCGATTCCGATGCATAGATATTGCCTACGCCAACGACAATATTGCCCGCCAGCAATGCCTGCTTGATCGCCAGGGTCTTGCCCTGCAGGTATCGATGCAGGTATTCAGGCGTGAATAAAGGGTCGAAGGGCTCTATGCCCAGCTTGGCAAGCAGCGGATGATCGGCGACAGGGCCATCTGCGGCGTCATGCCATAGGATGGCGCCGAAACGGCGCGGGTCGTGCAGCAGGAAACGCGCATCGTCAAAGATCCATTCGGCATGGTCGTGTTTGCGTCGCGGCTCGTCGGGCGGCGCGCGGCGTAGCGAACCTGACATGCCCAGATGTATGATCTGCGTTCCATGGGCGAAGTTGATCAGCAGGTATTTGCCGCGTCTTTCGCAGCTCAAGACGACATGCCCGCTGATTTTCTGGCCAAGGTCGTCAGGCACGGGCCAGCGCATGCGGGATTCGTAAACCACGAACCGTTTTAGTTCGTGACCCGGCATAATCGTCGCTATTCCGCGACGCGTGGTTTCAACTTCTGGTAGTTCGGGCATAAGGGGGTGATAACATCCTTAACTCTGAGTGTGTAATTTTGCCATCTGACGCTTTAATCCAGGCGCAGCGGCGGTGGTCCTCTTCAATGAAACGTTCAATTCCTCTGTTGTTGGCATTGTTGGCGCCTGTTTTTGGCTCGTGGTCTGTTCCGGCTTATTCGGCGCAGACTGCTAAAGAGCGCGCGCAAACAGAGCAAATACGCTTGCAGTCTGGCCAACTGCCTGCGGTCAAGCTTACTGCCGATATCCTTTATCGGATACTTGCTTCTGAAGTCGCGGCTCAGCGGGGCAGTTACGATATGGCCAGCCAGACGCTGCTCGATCTGGCACGGGAAACCTCCGATCCGCGCCTGGCTAAGCGCTCATTTCAGTTTTCCATGGCTGACCGCAACCTGGCGCGTTCGCTGCAGGCAGCGCGCGAATGGGCCTTGCTGGCGCCGAACGACCCTGAAGCAGTGGCTTCGTCGCTGGCGTTGGCTGCGTCCAATGGCCAAACCGCGGGCTTGGCCAAGACGCTGCGGACACGCATAGAAAAAGCCGACAATAAAGAGCAGGCCGTCATACAGGCATCTGTGATTGTCGGCAAAATGGCCGACAAGGCTGTTGCTCTGGAAGTGCTTGATAGGGCCTTGCCAGCTTCGGTACGTACCTTGCCGGTTGCGCACTTGGCGCTTGCCGATGCAGCGTGGGCCGCGTCCGATCCCGCCCGGGCGCTTAAAGAGGCGCGCCAAGCGTTGGCGCTGGACACCACATCCGAAGTCGCCGCCCAGCGCGTGCTTGAATATGGGCTGAAGGTGGATCCGGTTGCGGCTATCAACGAAACGCGCGCCTATATTGCCAAGTACCCCGATAGCCGCAAATTGCAGCTTATGCTGATCAACCGCATGGTGGATCGCCACGATTTTGATGCCGCATTGGCGCAGGTGGAGTCCATGCGGAAAAGGGCGCCCGAGGATTTTGATCTGCTTTATACCGAAGCCGAGGTCAATATGCGCGCCCAGCGCTACGTTCCAGCCAAGGCCTTGTTGGAAGAGTACATCAATGTTCAGACGCAGCGGCGTAAATCCATTAATGACAAGGCCAGCAATGCCATGGCCGATGCGTCCGACGCACGCTTGCTCTTGGTTCAAATCGCCGAGAAGCAGAACAATTTGAATGATGCGATTGCTCAGCTGGACTTGATCGATGATGGCGCTTTGCGGTTTCAGGCGCAGATACACAAGGCGGTATTGCAGGCCAAGCAGGGTAATTTGGCGCAGGCGCGCCGCACTATCGATGCCCTGAAGCCTCAAGACCACCACGAGCGTTCAGTCATTGCTTTGACCCTGGCGTCCATATACCGCGAGGCGGGCCGTACCGATATGGCCGTCGATATCCTGGTCAAGGCCGATGCGGCCCAGCCCAATACCGCCGAGATCAAGTACGACCTGGCCATGCTGTACGAACGGCAAGGCAAGATAGCTGAGTTCGAGACGCTCATGAAACGGGTGATCGAACTGGATCCGAATAATGCCAACGCCTACAACTCGCTAGGTTATACCTATGCCGACCAGAATCGCCTGTTGGACGAGGCGCAGAATTTGCTCGAGCGTGCGCTGGATCTGGACCCTGACAATCCATACATTCTGGATAGCGTTGGCTGGTATCTGTACCGCACTAATGATTACGAAGCGGCTATCGAGTATCTTCAGCGTTCTTACGACCAGTTGCCGACGGCAGATGTGGCCGCTCATTTGGGTGAAGTGTTGTGGGTAGCTAAGCGCAATGATGAGGCTAGGGCAATCTGGCAAGCCGGAATGGCCAAGGATCCTGAAAACGAAACACTGGTTAAGACCTTGCGGCGATTGGGGGTCACGCTGAAATGATTTTGTCGTACTTGACGCGTAGCAAGGCGTGGTGGTGTGCCGGTTTCCTGTGCTTGTTCCTGTCCGCATGCGCTACGCCGCCGCAAGTGCGCACAGGCGCGTCTGGCCCGGCTTTCGAGCGTGCAGGACGCTTCGCGCTAAGCGTTGACAACTTTAATGGCAAGCAAGAGGCCGTGCAGGGTGGTTTCGTTTGGCAGGACAGCGGTCGGGTTTTGGTGCTGGATCTGCTTAATCCGTTGGGCAATATCCTGGCGCGTGTCCAAGTGCTGCCTGGGCAGGCTACGCTTACCCGCAGCAACGGCGCAACAGAACAGGCGGAACACCCAGACGCCCTGGTTGAATTGGTGCTGGGCAGTCCCATACCCGTGGCAGGCCTGCGCGATTGGCTGCAGGGCCATACGGGTAGTGGGCAGGTTGTCGGGTTGGAAAAAAATGACAGCGGCCAGCCCGTATCGTTCAATCAGAACGGCTGGCGGGTGCAATTGTCCCGCTACGATGCACAAGGGCCGACTCTGCTCCAGCTTAATCGCAACGATGCCAACAGAACGATTAGTGTTCGCCTGGCCGTCAATAGTAATTAAGCGGGGCACGGCATGGCGTTATACGACGTTCCGGCACCAGCCAAGATCAATCTATTCCTGCATGTCACGGGGCGCCGCGCCGATGGCTATCATCTGCTGCAAACCGCTTTTCGCTTTATTGATCTTTGCGATACGTTGCATTTCGACAAGCGGACCGATGGCTTGATCGTGCGCGAAGGTGAGTATATGGCCGGGCTTGCCGAGGAAGATGACTTAGTCATCCGGGCGGCCAAGGCGTTGCAGCAGGCCTCTGGTACAAAGTTGGGGGCGCAGATACGTTATCAAAAAGTGATTCCGTCTGGCGGAGGCCTGGGTGGCGGTTCCAGCGACGCAGCCAGCACCCTTATTGCCCTTAACCGTCTTTGGGAAACCAATTTCACGCGCGCCGAATTGATGCGGCTGGGCTTGTCGCTGGGGGCTGATGTACCGGTATTTATCTACGGCCAGCCTGCGTTTGCAGAGGGAATCGGCGAGCAGCTCTCGCCCCTGAGCCTGCCCGAGCGTTCATATCTAATTGTGCAGCCGATGCAAAATGTACCGACTGCAGGCATATTTTCATCCCCCGACTTGACAAGAGATTCTTCTTGCATCACAATGGCGGTCTTTACTGATTGGCAAACAATCAACGCACCAAACAACGGGTTTTTAACAACTGGTTTTTTTGGACGCAATGAT
Organism: Candidimonas sp.; assembly: GCA_035514715.1. Classification (GTDB taxonomy): domain Bacteria; phylum Pseudomonadota; class Gammaproteobacteria; order Burkholderiales; family Burkholderiaceae_B; genus Pollutimonas. The sequence continues at coordinate 6,205 of DATJCP010000231.1, read as the reverse complement.
TTGGAGCCGGTTGTTTTTGCAAATTATCCTCGTGTGCATGAGGCCGCAGTATGGCTAGGCAAACAGGGTTTAACAGCAAGGATGACAGGGTCAGGGGCATGCTTTTTTGTTGAATTTGTAACGCTTAAGCAAGCAGCCCTGCACCAACATGAAATTATCGGTAAAATGCTGAATCGTGAAAACGGTGATGTAACGGTGGTTCAAAACGCATGGGCTTGTTCCGGGCTGATTGATCATCCGCTACGACACTGGATAAGCAGTTAAATTGGGGAATCGCCAAGCTGGTTAAGGCACTGGATTTTGATTCCAGCATGCGAAGGTTCGAATCCTTCTTCCCCAGCCACTTTTTAAGCCGTCTAGGCTTGCAATAACGTAAAGCTGTTGAGTCGGCCCCTAACGGCGGTGCTGGTCAACAGCTTTGTCGTTTAACGCAACACCATCTATAGCGTCCATCATGACACACGACAGATTCATGATTTTTACCGGCACGGCTAACACTCGGTTAGCGGTCGATGTTGCAAATCACCTTGATATGTCGCTCGGAAAAATGACAGTAGGTCGTTTCTCTGACGGCGAAGTCATGGTCGAGATCAATGAAAATGTCCGCGGCAAGGATGTCTTCGTATTGCAACCCACGTGCGCGCCCACCAATGACAGCTTGATGGAAATCATGGTCATGGTCGATGCGTTGCGCCGTGCGTCTGCCGGTAAGATCACCGCCGCAATTCCTTATTTCGGCTACGCCCGTCAAGACCGCCGTCCGCGTTCCGCCCGCGTTTCCATATCGGCCAAGGTTGTGGCCAATATGCTGCAGGTGGTGGGCGTCGATCGCGTCATGACCATGGACTTGCATGCCGACCAGATTCAGGGCTTTTTCGATATTCCGGTCGATAACATCTATGCCGGTCCTATTTTGCTGGGCGACATCTGGCGCCGCAATTACCAAGACCTGGTCGTGGTGTCTCCCGATATCGGCGGCGTGGTTCGCGCTCGCGCGCTGGCCAAACAGCTGGAAGCCGACCTGGCCATCATCGACAAGCGTCGTCCTCGCGCCAATGTGTCTGAAGTCATGAACATTATCGGCGAGGTCGATGGCCGTACTTGTATCATCATGGACGACATGGTTGATACCGCCGGCACCTTGTGCAAGGCTGCCCAGGCTCTTAAAGAGCGTGGTGCCGTCACGGTTTATGCCTATTGCACGCACCCTGTGTTGTCAGGCGGCGCTGTGCAGCGCATTACTGAGTCCGAGCTCGACGAACTGGTCGTTACCGATACGATTCCGCTTTCGGAAGCGGCTCGCGCATGCAAGAAAATCCGCCAGCTTTCCTGCGCTTCATTGCTGGGCGAAACCATATTGCGAATTTCCCACGCCGAATCGGTCAGTTCCCTTTTCGTCGATTAAAGTTTTTACTGTTGCCTGCTGGTCGCGGCGGGCAATAGTCGCTCGTAGCTTTTCAGCTACGTTTATTAACGGGCTATAACGCCCTTCCAGTTTTGGAGCTTTCCATGAAATTCAACGCCACTTCGCGTAGCGATAAGGGTACGAGTGCGAGCCGCCGCCTGCGCCACGCTGGCCGTGTTCCCGCCATTGTTTACGGCGGTACAGCCGAGCCTGCAAGCATCGAGCTCGACCACAACGAAATCTATCACGCGCTGCGCAAAGAGTCTTTCCACGCTTCCATCCTAAGCATGGAACTCGACGGCAAGTCGTCCGAGCAGGTTCTGCTGCGTTCGGTGCAATGGCACCCATACAAGCAGCAAGTCCTGCACGTTGATTTCCAGCGCGTCGATGCTTCGCAAGCCTTGAACACCAAAGTGCCTTTGCACTTCATCAACGCCGAGAAGTCGCCTGCCGTCAAACTTAGCAGCGCGATCGTCAGCCACGTTCTGACTGAGCTTGAAATCATCTGCTTGCCAGCCAATCTGCCTCAGTTCATTGAAGTCGATCTGGTCAACTTGCTGCCTGGCGCCACGTTGCACCTGGCCGACATCACATTGCCTAAGGGCGTTGTGTATGCTGCACACGGTGGCGAAGCCAACCCAGTTATCGCTGCAGCCCACGCCAAACCAGGCGGCGCCAGCGACGAAGCTGAGCCAGCTGCTGAGTAAGTTGTGTAGCTTCCAGGCAATATCCTGATGCATCATTGATCAGCTTGTTGTTCGGCAAAACCCCTGTCAGCTCACGCTGGGCAGGGGTTTCTTTTTGTAGGCTTGTCCATGACTCCACCAATACGTCTCATCATCGGCTTAGGCAATCCAGGTCCGGAATATGAAACCACCAGGCATAATGCCGGCTTTTGGCTGGCGGATCATCTGGCCGACGACCTGAAGGCCAGCTTCACTCTGGAGAAGGCTTTTTCAGCCTGGGTTGCCAAGGCGCGTTTTGATGGTGAGGCGGTCATCATGGCCAAGCCCACGACATTCATGAATCGTTCGGGTCAGGCGGCAGGCGCCTTGATGCGCTTTTATAAGTTGGTTCCCGAGCAAGTGCTGGTTTTGCACGACGAGCTCGATTTGTTGCCGGGTAATGTAAAGCTGAAGCAGGGTGGCGGCCATGCCGGTCATAATGGTTTACGCGACATCCAGGCGGCTTTTTCCAGTCCGAATTTCTGGCGCTTGCGACTGGGCATAGGTCATCCCCGCACTTTGGGTTTGGCTCAGCAGGTCGCAGCTTTTGTGCTTAATCCGCCCCGGCGTGATGAGCTGCAGGAAATTGTGGCGGGCATCGATCGCAGTCGGGCCATTGTTCCTGCTTTATTGCGCGGCGAGTATCAGCAGGCAATCAGTCAGTTGCACGAAGCCAACCGTGGGTCGTAGCGTGTCGGGCAAGCTTCTGCGGTTTCGTGACGAGTTGCGTGATTTCTTGGGTTTTGTTGTTCGTCCGCGCTTTGCGCCGCGGCTGCCTGGTCGTCATGCCGCGAATGGGTGGTGGGAGGACTGGTTTCCCGGTGTGGCGCTGGGCCGCCTGTTCAAATGGGCTTGCTTCTTGTGGGTGGTGAACTTGATGTTCCTGGGGCCGATTGCGGTTACGGCAGCGGGAGCAGGAGGGGCCACGCACCGGCTGGATATTCATCAAATCCCGTGGTTGCAGGCTTTGCTATGGGCACCTGTGGTTGAGGAGCTGGTGTTTCGCTACGGTTTGCGTCGTATTGCCCAGGCTTGGTGGTTGGTGCCCGCGGCTGTCGGTGCGATGTTGATGGGGCCGACATGGCCGGCGATTTTGCTGGTGGCGGTCATTGTTGCGGTTTGCTGGATACCCTATCTGCTTGGGGTGCCCTATACCCGTCGCAGCCTGCCGTGGCGTCATCGGCTGGCTTATCGGCGTTATTTTCCCTGGGTATTTCACCTGGCGTCGTTGTCCTTTGCCGCTGTGCATTTGTACAACTTCAATTTGCATCAAACGCCGCTATGGTTGATGCCGTTGCTGGTGTTGCCGCAATGGCTGACGGGGCTGGTTTTGGGATGGCAGCGCGTGAAGCGGGGCATAGGAGCATCTATGCTGTTGCACGCGATTTTCAATGGCGGCCCGTTGCTGGTGGTATGGCTGGTGTTGCGGTATGTGCCGGAGATGGCGGCTTGATTGCGCCGGCACTCTGGAAGTCGTTGGGAGCGACGGATACTATAATGACCGGTTGCCGGCCCGTACTCCGTCGCCAATAGACCTTTTCGTTTTTATCTTTATATTTCAGGACTCTCATGGCTTTGCAATGTGGCATTGTTGGTTTACCCAACGTAGGAAAATCTACACTTTTTAATGCGTTGACCAAGGCTGGCATTGCCGCCGAGAACTACCCTTTCTGCACGATCGAGCCGAACGTGGGTGTCGTAGAGGTTCCCGATGCGCGCTTGGCTGCCCTGGCTGAAATCGTCAAGCCAGAGCGCATTTTGCCTGCTGTGGTCGAGTTCGTCGATATTGCAGGCTTGGTCGCCGGCGCTTCCAAAGGGGAAGGTCTGGGCAATCAGTTTCTGGCCAATATCCGTGAGACCGATGCGATTGTGCACGTGGTTCGCTGCTTTGAAGACGAAAACGTCATTCACGTAGCAGGCACGATCAATCCGCTGTCCGATATTGAAGTCATCAATACCGAGCTGGCCCTAGCCGACCTGAGCGCCGCCGAAAAGGCCTTGCAGCGCCATCAGAAAACAGCGCGCGCCGGCGACAAGGATGCCATCAAGATGGTGGCCTTGCTGGAAAAAGTCATACCCGTGCTTAACGAGGCCCGCCCGGTACGCTCCATGGGCCTGGACGAGGACGATATGGCGTTGCTTAAGCCCTTGTGCTTCATTACCGCCAAGCCCTCCATGTATGTGGCTAACGTCAAGGAAGACGGTTTCGAGAACAATCCGCACCTGGCATCGGTGCAAAAGTACGCCGAAGCCGAAAACTCCCCCGTGGTTGCCGTATGCGCTGCCGTCGAAGCCGACATTGCCGATCTGGACGACGCCGACAAGGAACTGTTCCTGGACGATATCGGCATGGAAGAGCCTGGCCTGAACCGCGTCATTCGTGCCGGTTACCGTCTGCTGGGGCTGCAAACCTACTTTACGGCTGGCGTGAAGGAAGTGCGCGCCTGGACCATTCATATTGGCGACACGGCGCCTAAGGCGGCTGGCGTTATCCATACTGACTTCGAACGCGGTTTCATCCGCGCGCAAACCATTGCCTATGAAGACTTTGTCGCTTTCAAGGGCGAGCAGGGCGCCAAGGAAGCGGGGAAAATGCGGGCTGAAGGTAAGGAATATGTGGTGAAAGACGGTGATGTATTGAACTTCTTGTTCAACGTCTAAATACTCGCTTGAATGCATATTGAGGGCCAAAGGCTGATCAGCCTTTGGCCCTCGTTGATCTAGCGCAGCATCCCGCTTGCGCTAGATCAACGTTCGATGTAATCCATTTTTGATTTGTGCTGTTATGTAAGGTTACGCGTCTTACAATTTCTTTCTATCTCATTTCGCATTGAAATGGGCGCATTCTCAGACTTGAATGAGAAAAGGAAGGAACGCAGCATGCAAGGCTTTATCGCCAACTTAAGGATGTGGCAGAAGTTTACGTTGGTTGGCCTTTTTGGCGTGGTGATGCTGGCTATCCCCACAGCACTGGTCGTTAAAGCAAACCTGGATTCCGTCAACGCCGCCCACGCTGAGGAGGCTGGCATAGGCCCTTCTGGCGCTGTGCTTCGGCTTATTCAGCTTACGCAGCAGCACCGAGGTTTGTCGGCTGGTTTTTTAGCCGGAAATAATAGCCTGGGCCAAACTCGCAAAGGCAAGCAAGCCGAACTGGAGCAGGCCCTGGGCAAGCTGTCGGCCGCATTGTCGGATAGCTTGGAAGAGGCTGCGCTTACCGCCCAGGCCAATAAAATTAAGCAAGACTGGCAAACATTGGCGGCTGCTGTCAGCAGTCAAACGATCAGTGCACAGGATAGCCTTCAGCAGCATACGCAGCTTGTCGCCCAACAGTTGGCTTTGCTGGAAAATATAGTCGATATCTCCGGCCTCGCGCTGGATCCCGACGCCGCCAGCCACCACATGATCAGCGCAGTGCTTGGCGACCTTCCTCAGCTTACGGAAAACCTTGGCCAGGCGCGGGCGCTGGGTTCGACGCTGTTGACCAGGGGCGAAGCCGCAGCGGCGGATAAGGTGCGCCTTAATGTTCAGGGAAGCCTGGCCCAATACGGCTTTGATAATGCCTACAGTTCGTTCAACAAGGCGATGGTTGCCAGCCCTGGTTTGAAAACCATTATCGATAAACCGTTGACAGCTGCGCGGATCGCCGCCGAGCAGGGGCTACGGTTGCCCAGCGACAAGATCGTGCAGGCTGAGCAGCTGAATTTTTCACCGGATGAGTATTTTTCGGTCATGACCAAGGCTATTGATGCTCAGTTTGACTTGATAACCGTCGCCTTTAATGCGCTGGGTGAAATGCTTTCCCAGCGGGTGCAGGACAGACAGCAGATGCTATGGGCAGTAGCCGGGGTCATCGCGGTATTGAGCTTGCTGGCGTTGTGGTTTGCGGTGCAGGTAACGCGCTCTATGGTGGGAACGATAGGTCGCTCTTTGAATATAGCCCAAAGGGTGGCGAGCGGTGACCTGACCTCGACTATCCAGGCGCGCAGCACGGATGAGACCGGACAGTTGCTGCAAGCGCTGGGGGATATGAACAGCAGCTTGATCAATATCGTGGCACAGGTGCGCATGGGCACCG
>DATJCP010000230.1:0-6901 GCA_035514715.1 Candidimonas sp. | reverse complement strand
TCCCGGTTTCGGATGGCGGATTCACTCATCAGACAAAATCAGGACGAGACAGATCATGGGAAAGAAATTGTTGATGTTGGTTGGCGATTATGCCGAGGACTACGAAACGATGGTGCCGTTTCAGACATTGTTGGCCGTTGGGCATACGGTGCATGCGGTATGCCCGGATAAAAAGGCCGGCGACTCGGTTGCTACCGCCATCCATGATTTCGAAGGGGCGCAGACCTATAGCGAAAAGCCGGGCCATCGGTTTACGTTGAACCACGATTTTGATAAGGTCGATGTCAAGGATTACGATGGCCTGGTTATTCCGGGTGGCCGTGCGCCTGAATACTTGCGTCTGAATAATAGGGTGCTGGAAATTGTCCAGCAGTTCGATGCGGCCAAAAAACCGATAGCCTCCGTGTGCCATGGGGCGCAAATCCTTGCGGCGGCAGGTATCCTGAAGGGGCGTACGTGTTCCGCTTACCCGGCTTGCGCGCCCGAGGTGCGCCTGGCAGGCGGCACTTACGCTGAAATCGGCATAGACCAGGCCCATACCGATGGCCATCTGGTTACAGCGCCGGCGTGGCCGGCACATCCCGCATGGATGGCGCAATTCCTGGCGGTCTTGGGTACCCGGATTACGCATTCTTGAGCTTGGGCCGGATATCGCTGCTTGGTGTGCCTAGGGGTTGATGCGCATATGCGGCAGGGTATAGCTTTGATTCTGGTAAACCCAGCTTGGCCATAAGGCATGGGCCAGGGCTTCACGAACCAGGTCGGGGTCGGTAGGCGTAGGGGTATAGGTCGCGGGCGCTTGGTATTGGTGCTGGCTTGCTTCGCGATGGGGCTCCAGCACAACCAGGCGGTCGCCCTTCAGATAGCCGTAGTTTTCGCCATACTGCATCATGGCGCGCCCGCCGCCATTCTTGGTCAGGTCATGCCCTATCATGGGGTGCTCGGTATGCAAGCCCATGATGGACAGCAGTGTGGCTGGCAGGTCGATCTGGCTGATCAGGCGGTCGTCTTGCCGTGGCGCGACATCGGCGCCCAGGATTAGCGCCGGGATATGAAAGTGCCGCAGCGGCACGAGGCTGGCGCCGCCAACCCGGGAGTCGTGATCGGCCACAATAAGGAAAACGGTGTTGTCCCAATAGTCGGCGTGTTTGGCTTGGTCGAAAAACTGGCCTATGGCCCAGTCCGCATAGCGCACCGTATTTTCCACTGTGGCAGGATCGCCGTCAGGGTCGATGCGGCCGCTGGGGTATTCCCACGGCGAATGGTTGCTGACTGAAAATGCAAGGGTAAAGGTGGGCTGCTCGGGAGGCGAACTGAGCAGGTCGTGCAGCTTGTTGAACATGTCTTCGTCGCTGGCGCCCCAGGTGCCGACGAAGGCAGGGTTCTTGAAAGTGGGCAGGTCGTAAAGGTCGTCGAAACCATTACCCAGGAAGAAGCTCTTCATGTTGTCGAAGTGGGCTTCCCCGCCATAAATGAAGCTCGAACGATAGCCCTGAAGCTTAAGTACTTGGGCCAGGGTGAAGAAATTGCTTTGTGCGCCGGAAAGCCGTAGCGCGGCATCGGATACGGTTGGGGGAAAGCCGGCGACGACCGCTTCCAATCCACGCACCGAGCGTGTACCGGTAGCGTAGGCGCGAGTGAAGTTCCAGCTGGTCTTGGCGAGTTCGTCCAGGCAAGGGGTGAGGTTTGCGCCTCCCAGGTTGCTGACATACTGTGCACCCAGGCTTTCCTGAACAATCATGACCACATTCAGTGGCCGGGCACGCTTTGAACTGGGTTCTTGCGGGTGCAGGGTGGGGATCCCGGCGGGGCCTTCTTCTGTAATATCGGCACAGCGCCTGACTATGGTGTTCATCTCGTCGGCGGGCATTTTGCCGTATACGTCTTCCGCCGACCGCTCGTTTTTCATGCTGTATATGGCATAGGTGACGCTATAGAGCGAGTTCAGCGGCAAGGTGTTGAGCATGCTGTCGCCGCAATAGGCGACGGTCGATGGATTGATGGGGCGGTGGCCCAGCGTACCGCGTATGGCAAGGAATGTGATGGCGGCGGCGGCCAAGCTAACCAAAGGCCGCAGCCACCACACCATGGCGGTGTCGGCCGGGACATTGATGAATAATACATAGCCAAGCCAGGCGAATAGCGCCAGCACGGCCACACCGCCGAAAATCACCGCTTTGTAGCCTTTCCATAGCATGCCGAAGACTTCGCGAGGGTGTTTCAGATATTCGACATATAGCCGGTTCGGACGGGTATCATATTCATGGATGAACTGCGGTGTGGACACCTCCAGCAGCACCAGCAGCAGCCAGGTGATCAGGAACCACCATCCGGCAATTGTCACTGCCAGCGGGAAATGCCCCACCCATGGCGCGAGCATGGCGGGAATGCCTGCGATAATGGCTATTTGGTTTGCATCGATGCGCAATCCGCCTTTCAGTATGGGCAGCATTCCGCCAGCCTGTTTTACCCGTCGCCATTGCCATGCAGCCAGCAGGCAGCGGCTTAGCATCAGAAGACATAGGCTGGATATGATAAAAATCAGGGTCAAGTCGCGCATGAATAAGGCGTAAAAAGAGGTTAATACAGCTAGTGTAATGGCTGGAGCCTTTCGCTTTCGATATTGCGTACAATTTGTGGCCTTCACTTCTTAGTACGGTTTAGCACAGGAATTCTTATATGTACTCCCCGCAGGTGTATGCAAAATTATTGGGTGCGGCAGCCTTGGCAGTGGCTGCGTCGTCGGTTTGGGCGCAAGATGTCATCAAGATAGGCGAGCTCAACAGCTATAAAACTCAGCCCGCGTTTTTGGGGCCGTACAAGAAAGGCATGGAGCTAGCCGTAGAGCAGATCAATGCAGCCGGCGGGGTCAACGGCAAATCGCTGGAACTCGTCATCAAGGACGATAACTCCAACCCTGGCGACGCGGTTCGCACAGCCGATGAATTGCTTTCGCGCGACAAGGTCGATGTATTGACGGGTACCTTCCTGTCGCATATCGGCCTGGCCGTCACTGATTTTGCCAAGCACAAGAAAGTGTTTTTCCTGGCCAGCGAACCCCTGACCAACAAAATCGTTTGGGCCGATGGCAACCATTACACGTATCGTTTGCGCAATTCCACCTATATGCAGGTGGCGATGCTGATACCCGCTGCGGTAAAAATGAACAAGAAGCGCTGGGCGATTGTGTATCCCAACTATGAATACGGGCAATCGGCGGTAGAGACTTTCAAAACCTTGTTGAAACAAGCCCAGCCTGATGTCGAGTTCGTTGCCGAGCAAGCCGCGCCGTTGGGCAAGATCGATGCGGGCAGTGTCGTGCAGGCGTTGGCCGATGCCAAGCCAGAAGCCATGTTCAATGTGTTGTTCGCCACCGACTTGTCTAAATTTGTGCGGGCGGGAACACAGCGTAATTTCTTCAAAGACTTGCCGGTAGTCAGCATGTTGACGGGCGAGCCGGAATACCTGGACGCGCTGGGTGCTGAAACGCCGGTGGGCTGGGTGGTTACTGGCTATCCCTGGTATGCCATCGATACGCCTGAGCACAATACATTCTTGAAAGCCTACCAGGATCGCTACAACGACTATCCTCGCCTGGGTACTTTAATTGGGTACAACACTATCCTGTCGCTGGCTGCGGGTATCAAGAAGGCAGGCTCGACCGATACCGAAGCGTTGGTGCAGGCGTTCAAGGAGTTGGAGGTCGACACACCGGTCGGGCGCATCGTTTATCGCGGCATCGACCATCAGTCCACCATGGGCGCTTATGTCGGCACGCTGGATATCAAAGACGGCAAGGGCATCATGACCAATTTCAAGTACGTGGATGGCGCAACCGTCCAGCCTACCGACGAGCAGGTCAAACAGTGGCGACCTGCCTCGGCTAATTAATTTGTCATAGAACACGGCGCCTTCAGGCGCCGTAATCAACAATGCACTTTACCGGTTTCATCGTTCAGTTTCTGAACGGCTTGGCCGAGGCGTCTTCCCTGTTTTTGGTGGCGGCCGGCCTCTCCCTGATTTTCGGCGTCAGCCGTATCGTCAATTTTGCGCATGGGTCTTTGTATATGCTGGGCATATACATCGCTTATTCCATTGTTCAGCAATGGGGGCAGAGTCCTTACGGGTTCTGGGCCAGCCTGATAGCTGCCGCGCTTGTTGTGGGTGCGCTGGGTGCCGCAGTGGAGGTGCTGTTGTTGCGGCGCATATACAAGGCGCCGGAAATGTACCAGTTGCTTGCGACTTTTGCGCTGGTGCTGGTTTTCAACGATGCTGCATTATGGCTATGGGGGCCGGACGATTTGCTGGGGCCTTTGGCGCCGGGTTTGAATGGTTCCATACAGATATTCGATCGTTACCTGCCGGTCTATGACTTGGCTTTGATCGTGATCGGTCCTGGCGTCTTGCTTGTCTTGTGGCTGGTGCTGACGCGAACCCGCTGGGGGACCTTGATCCGGGCCGCGACCCAAGACCGCGAGATGCTGGGCGCGCTGGGCGTGAACCAGGCCAGGCTGTTTACCGGTGTGTTCGCCTTGGGCGCCTTCCTGGCCGGCCTGGGTGGCGCTATTCAGATTCCACGCCAGCCTGCCAGCCTGATGCTGGATTTGAGCGTGATAGGGGATGCCTTCGTGGTGGTAGTGGTCGGGGGCATGGGGTCGATTCCCGGGGCTTATCTGGCCGCCTTGATCATTGCGGAACTCAAGGCCTTGTGCGTCGCCTTGGGTGTTGTTGAAGTTGCGGGAGTCAGTATTGCTTTTCCCAAGCTGACCTTGGTGGTTGAATTTATTTTCATGGCTTTTGTGCTGGTGTTCCGTCCATGGGGCTTGCGTGGCAAGCCTTTGGTGGCGATACGCCATACCGGTGCGCCCGAAGCGCCCTTGCATCCGGCGGGCGCAGCGTTCAAGTGGATGGCTGTGGCGCTGGTGGCTGTGTTCGCTGTGCTGCCCATGCTGTCCGGTACGTTTCCCTATGCTTCGGTATTGGCTCAGGACATGATGGTGGCGGTGTTGTTTGCCGTTAGCTTGCATTTCATGATGGGACTGGGCGGCATGGCTTCCTTCGGTCACGCTGCTTATTTTGGCATCGGCGCTTATTGCGCAGCCATGCTGTTCAAGTCAGCCGGCGTAGGCATGGGCGGGGCGATGCTTGCGGCTCCTTTGGCTGCCGGCGTGGCTGCGGCGGTGTTTGGTTGGTTCTGCATTCGGCTGTCGGGTGTGTACTTGGCCATGCTGACGCTGGCATTTGCGCAGATAGTCTGGTCCATTGTGTATCAGTGGGATGCCGTCACCGGCGGATCGAACGGCATTATCGGTATCTGGCCGGATGAATGGCTGGCCGGTGATGCCTATTATTACTTCACTCTGGCTATTGTTCTGGGCGCTATTTATGCGGTGCGGCGCATGGCGTTTTCGCCGTTTGGCTATGCCTTGCGCGCAACCCGGGATTCAGCCCTGCGCGCCGACGCCATAGGTATCCACGTCAAGGGCGTGCAATGGACGGCTTTCATCGTGGCTGGTTTGCTGGCAGGCCTGGCGGGGGCGCTCTATGTCTTTGCCAAAGGCAGTACATCACCCGAGGTGATTACCGTGAGCAAGTCGGTAGACGGTCTGGTCATGGTGCTGCTGGGCGGAATCCAAACCTTGTTCGGTCCTGTGGTGGGGGCGGCCAGCTTTACTGTGTTGCAAGACTATTTTGTGGGCGTTACTGAATACTGGCGAGCGCTTTTCGGTGCAGTGATTTTGTTGATCGTTCTGGCGTTTCCGCAAGGTATTGCCGGTTATGTCGGCTTGTTGCTGCGTGGCAGAGGAAACCGGGTATGAGCCTATTGTCCGTTCGTAACTTGACCAAGCGTTTCGGCGGCAATATTGCCGTCCAGGGTATCAGCTTCGATCTGCAACCGGGAGAATTGTTGGCGCTGATAGGCCCCAACGGCGCAGGCAAGTCGACTACTTTCAATATGGTGGGTGGGCAGTTGCCGGCCAGTTCCGGTTCTGTTGTGTTCGACGGCAGTGAAGTGCTGGGCATGCCGTCACGCCGTATTGCACATATGGGAATAGGGCGCACATTTCAGATTGCCGCTACCTTTGCGTCGCTCAGTGTGATTGAAAATGTCCAGATGGCTTTGCTGTCGCATCATCGTAAGGTCTACGCATTCTGGCGTTCAGCTGTCGGCCGTTTCAGGGATGAGGCCTGGGATTTGCTGCAGCAGGTCGGAATGGAAAACCAGGCGGAACGTCCTTGCAGCGAGTTGGCCTATGGCGATGTAAAGCGCATGGAACTGGCAATGAGCCTGGCTGGCAAGCCCAGGTTGCTATTGATGGATGAACCCACGGCCGGCATGGCCTCGGCCGAACGCAATGCCCTGATCGCACTGGTAAAAAGTCTGGTTGTGAAAAACAATATGGCGGTCTTGTTTACCGAGCATAGTATGGATGTGGTTTTTGCCTATGCCGATCGCATTATCGTGCTGGCGCGTGGACAGTTGATTGCGCAAGGCAGCGCAGAGCAAATACGGGCGCATCCCAAAGTGCAGGAAGTGTATTTCGGAACGGGCAAGACGTTTGAGAGCTTGACCACAGAGGGCGTCTGATGATGCAAGAACATGATGGCGCAGCTTTGCTGTCGCTGAGCAATTTGAATGCCTGGTATGGCGCGGCGCACATCCTGCATAACATCAATCTGCATGTTGGGCGCGGGGAAGTGGTGGCGTTGATGGGGCGCAACGGAGCGGGGAAATCCACCACGCTTAAATCGATAATGGGTCTGGTGCCCAAGCGTAGCGGACAGGTGCAGTTCATGGGGCACGCCATTGAAAAGCGACAGGCCTACGAAGTGGCCCGTCTGGGCTTGGGTTATGTGCCCGAAGACCGGCGAATATTCACTGAGCTAAGCGTCAAGGAAA
>DATJCP010000229.1:0-8401 GCA_035514715.1 Candidimonas sp. | reverse complement strand
GGATTTTGTGCGGCCTGCTTCGCCATCGCAGGCAACTCACGCCTGCACGGCGCGCACCATGTCGCCCATAGATTGATAACCACTGGGCCAGACGCATACTGACGCAGCTCAACCGGCGCCCCCTTGGCATCCACCAATGTGACATCAGGTAGCGGCACACTCTTTGCTGTGTCATTCAGCATGGCCCCCGCGGCCAGCCATACCACCGTGCTTACCCCCAATATCGCCAAGGCCAGACCTCGCATGCGCCAGGCTCGAAACACAAAAAATGCGGAAACAGCAGCGGCAATCACGCCTGGGAGCCATTCGAACCCGCCCTGCCAAAACATGAATGCCCGCATGGGATCAGACGAGAACGTCGCCCAATTCAGTGCGACGTAAACCAGTCTTGCTGCGACCAGGCCCGCTATCAAGGCAATGGTCGACCAGCCATCAAACTTTTTATCCACGCGCCGCGCGGCTATAGACACCAAAACCGTAAAAGCCAAAAACGCCAGCAACCCCGCGAAGACGGCATGAGGAATGGCCAACGGCCCTATCGACACCATGCCCATTCAATCAATTCCCTTTACTGCACTCATCAGATAGCTCTCCTGTTGGCTGTGATCCCTGCCATATTAGCTTGATTCCGCTTTATATTTCTTTCAGATATAAGCTTATTACCAAAATAGACATACAATAGCAGGCTTACTTCGAACGCCGCCTAGACTAACCATGAATACCAATGACCTTCGCGTACTGATACATGCGCCCTCAAGCACTGGCTTAGCGCGCGCCCGCAACAACGCACTGAATATTCTGCGGGATCGGCCTGACGCCCAAGTACATATCGTGGTCAATGCAGACGGGGTTCGCGCAGCGCTGGAAACACCTCATCCGGAAACCGACAAACTATTGCTCGCATGTGCGAACACCCTCAGCAAAATCGGTGTCGTTGCCCCCCAGGACTTGCAAACCGTACCAAGCGCCGCAATCGCTTTGGTTACCATGCAGCAAGACGGCTGGCTCTACATTCGCGCCTGACCGACGATGGTATTGACGAGCATTGCGTTTGGATCGGCCATCGGAATGATACTGGGGCTGACAGGTGCGGGCGGAGGCATATTGGCCGTGCCCGCCCTGGTGCTTGGCATAGGGCTGAGCATGACCCAGGCAATGCCCATTGCCCTGATGGCGGTAGGCGGCGCGGCGCTATTAGGCGCGCTGGACGGGTTACGCAAAGGGCTGGTTCGCTACAAGGCGGCATTCCTGATGGCCTTATTAGGCTCCATCATTTCACCGCTAGGCATCTGGATCGCCCACAAAGTATCCACGACATCGCTGATGACATTATTCAGCCTGGTCATGCTGGTCGTCGCCGCACGCATGTTGCTGCAAGTATGGAAAAGCGTAAAGCTGCAGAAAGCGCCAGCGGCCACGCCTAAGCAATGCACGATCAACCCGGCTACAGGCAGACTGCACTGGAACTGGAAGTCCTCGTCGATTCTTGCGTCGATAGGCTCGATATCGGGACTATTCACAGGCATGCTGGGCGTGGGCGGCGGCTTCTTGATCGTTCCTGCTCTCAAGCACTTCAGCAATATCAGCATGCACGGCATAGTAGCCACCTCCTTGATGGTCATTGCCCTGATATCGATAAGCTCGGTAGCAGGCGCTTTGGCCGCAGGCGCGCAAATCCCCGCGATCGGCTGGTATTTCATTGCCGCCGCAGCCTGCGGCATGCTCGCAGGACGGCTGATCGCCCCCTTGCTGCGTGAGAGATGGCTGCAAGCCGGCTTTGCTCTCATTACCATCCTGGTATCGCTGCTGCTGATGTACCGCGCCTATTTATAAGGCCTATAAGGCTGGCTTCCCAAAATAAGCTACGGGATAACCCCACTACTAGTGATGTTAATTCCTCGGCACCATACTATCTTTGATCAAACATCAAAGATAGTATGGCTTCCCGAATCGAGCACGAGCCCCTGATACACACGTCCGTCAACGAGGCGGTCTATCGCCGTTTGCGCAACCACTTGATGCGGGGCGACTATGCGGCTGGCGAAATCCTGGGCATCCAGGAACTGGCAGACGCCTTCGGCACCAGCGCCATGCCGGTACGCGAAGCACTACGCAGGCTGGCGGCACAGCGCGCCGTCGAGCCCATGAAAAGCCGGTCTATGCAGGTACCAGTGATTTCCGAAGAACGCCTGGAAGACATCAAGCGAGCCCGCGTACTCATAGAAGGAACCGTCACCAGTTGGGCGGTCGCCCACATTACGCCGGACGAATTGGCCCTGTTGCAAGACTTGGCAAAGCAAATCGGGCATTCGCTCGCCAACCCGGACTCGATCAACGAGGGCCTGGACAACAATCAACTGTTTCATTTCACCATATACAAAGCAGCGCGGTCAGATTCGATGATGGCCATGATAGAAAGCCTGTGGCTGCAATCGGGTCCCTATCTTCGCGCGACCCGCCAACTCATGCACTCCGACGAGCGCCCTTCCGCCGAGTTCCACGCCAGGATCGTCGAGGCCATTGCGCAGCGCGACGCCGCAGGCGCCAGGGCCGCCATGGAAAGCGATATTTGCTGGGCATTCGACAAGCTGCTTGCCCATAGCATGGCCCTGGCTGAATAACCGTCATCAACGCCTGGTTTTTTCTGGATCACTACTACCTATGTCTTTACACAAACACCGTTCCCGCATGGTTACCGATGGGCTGACCCGTGCCCCGCACCGCGCCTTTCTGCGCGGCACAGGATTCGATGATGCCGCCATGGAAAAGTCGATGGTCGGCATTGTCAGTACACAAGGCGAAAACACCCCCTGTTCCATGGCGCTTGCGCCCCAAGCCGACCGCGCCCGCCTGGGTGTGGCTGCCGGCGGCGGCGTGCCGATCAGTTTTTCGACCATATCCGTGTCCGATGGCACATCGATGAACCATGCCGGCATGCGCATGAGCCTGCTGTCCAGGGAAACCATTGCCGACAGCGTCGAGCTGGTGGTGCGCGGCCACGCCTACGACGGCCTGGTGGCATTGGCTGGTTGCGACAAGACCTTGCCCGCCATGATGATGGCCATCGTGCGCCTGAATGTACCAGCCGTTTTCCTATATGGCGGCGCAACCCTGCCCGGCCATGCACTGGGCAAGCCAGCCACTATTCTGGATACCATTGAAGCCGTAGGCCGCGTCCAGAATGGCGAAATGCCCCTGACACACCTCAAGGAAATGGAAAAGACATGTGTGCCCAGCGCTGGCTCGTGCCCTGGCCAATTCACGGCCAACACCATGGCCATGGTCGCTGAAACCCTGGGCCTGACACCACTGGGTTCGGCCATGATGCCGGCGGTTTATAGCGAACGCCTGGCCATTGCCCAGCGCGCGGGTGAACATGTCATGCGTATCCTGGAACAGGGCGGCCCCTTACCACGCGACCTAGTCACCCGTGCCAGCCTGGAAAACGCATGCGCCGCCGTGGCGGCGACCGGCGGCTCTACCAATGCAGCACTGCATATTCCCGCCATCGCACACGAAGCCGGCATCAGCTTTACCCTGGATGATGTAGCCACCGTATTTGCCCGCACCCCGCTGATAGCCGACCTGCAACCAGGCGGCCGTTTCCTGGCGCGCGACCTGCACGAAGCAGGCGGCGTCCCTGTCGTACTCAAGGCCTTGCTGGAAGGCGGTTATATCGATGGCTCGGCACTGACCTTGGATGGCCGTACGCTGGCTGAAGCACTGGCCGACGTATCGGCTCCCGATGGTGAAGTCGTCCGCTCCTGTTCGCAAGCGCTACACCCCACAGGCGGCGTTGCCGTACTGAAAGGCAATCTCAGCCCCCAAGGAGCACTGCTGAAGATTGCCGGCCTGAAATCGCTGAAATTTTCCGGCCCGGCGCGCGTGTTCGAAAACGAAGGCGCATGCATGCTGGCAGTATCGCAACGAACCTACCAACCCGGCGAAGTGCTGGTGATCCGTAATGAAGGCCCCAAGGGCGGTCCCGGCATGCGCGAAATGCTTAGCGTGACGGCAGCGCTTTATGGCCAGGGCATGGGCGAACGCGTCGCTTTGCTGACTGACGGGCGCTTCTCAGGCGCGACCCGCGGCATGTGCATAGGCTATGTCGGTCCTGAAGCCGCATCAGGCGGGCCTATCGGCCTGGTTCGCGACGGCGACATTATTCATATCGACGCCGAAGCCAACACCCTGAATGTCGAATTGGATGCTGCTGAATTTGAGGCGCGACGTGCCGCCTACGTACCTCCAGTACAACCCCGGCTGGCTGGCGCACTGGAAAAATATGCCCTGCTGGTACGGTCGGCCCACGAAGGCGCCGTTACGCACTCCGGCAACGTGGATTGGCCTTACGAAACCACGGAGACCGAATGACAACGCCTGTACTGGGGTTTTGCGGCATCGGGCTGATGGGCAGCCCCATGGCGCACCGTCTACTGCAAGCCGGATACCGTGTCCGCATCTGGAACCGCAGTCCGGAAAAAATGCAGGCACTGCAAGAGGCCGGCGCGGAAATCGCTGCATCGCCAGCCGATGTGGCCCAAACATGCCAAACCGTACTCCTGTGCCTGACCGATGAAAAAGCCGTCGAGGCAACTGTCTTTGGCGAGCAGGGAATACATGTAGCGCCAGGGGCCCTGCTGATCGACCATTCCAGCATTTCGCCCAAGGCCACGCAAACCTTCGCTGCCCGGCTGCTCGCAGCCAGCGGCCGCGTATGGGTCGACGCACCGGTTTCAGGCGGCGCGGCCAGCGCGCAAATCGGAAAACTGACGATCATGGCCGGCGGCCCCGAAGCAGCCGTTACGCAGGCCAGCGTATGGATGGGCGCTTACGCCAGCCGAATCACTCGCATGGGCGATACAGGTGCGGGCCAGGTCGCCAAGCTGTGCAACCAGACCATCGTCGCCGCCACCATCAATGCCATTGCCGAAGCCGTGGCACTTGCCCAGCACAGCGGCATTGATGCCGCCGGACTAAGTACCGCACTGGCAGGTGGCTGGGCTGATTCCACACTGCTGCAAACCTTCGTGCCGCGCATGGTCACGCAGGTCACTCAACCGTTAGGCGCGGTCAGCACAATGCTAAAAGACGTCAACAACGTTGCCGCGCTGGCGCAAAGCACGGGCACGTCCATGCGCGTACTAGACGCCGTCCGGGAAAGCTTCCAGACGGCGGTCGACCAAGGCTGGGCGCAGGCAGATCTATCGGAAATCGTGCGTGTAGCCTGGCCAGAAAAGCCCAGGTCCGCCACGCAGGAGGCGTCATGAAGCTGGCGGCAAACCTGAGCTTGCTCTATCCTGGCCTACCCCTGGACGCACGCATGGCTGCCGCTGCGCAAGATGGTTTCAAAGGCGCAGAAATCCTGTTTCCCTACGATAGGGATGCGTCGACGCTAACCACCCAATTGCATCTGCACGGCCTTGAGCTGGTCCTGCTCAACACGCCGCTAGGTGAGAATGGTGAAAAGGGACTCGCCTGCTTGCCGGGCCGCGACGCCGACTTTCGCGACGGGTTTCAAAAAGCGCTGGATACCTGCCTAGCGACAGGTTGCAAAATCATTCACGTAATGGCTGGCGAACCGCCCGCCGGTACGGATCGGGCTACCTGCTTTGATACGCTGGTTGAAAACCTGCGCTGGGCCGCCCCCCTGGCTGCCCAGGCAGGCATCACGTTGACGCTGGAAGCGCTGAATCGCCACGATGTACCTGGCTATTTCTATTACCTGCCTGAACAGGTAATAGAGGTAATCCGTGCCGTGGACCACGCATCGGTACGACTGCAATTCGATTTCTACCATAGCCAGCGTGAAAACCTGGACCTGGATGCCAGCTTGCGCCGCGCCTTGCCGCTGGTCCACCATGTGCAATTTGCCAGCCCAATCAACCGCCGCGAACCCAGGCTGGATGACCCAGAGGTAGTCACAGCGCTCTGCTCATTGCGCGACGCTGGTTACGAAGGCTGGATAGGCTGCGAATATATCCCCCAGGGCGACACCAGCACAGGGCTGGCATGGCGCGAAACGTATTACGCCTTGATTACGCCGAACAAGGAAAACAGGCCATGAACATTCTCGTTACCGGCGCCAATGGCTATATCGGACGGGAAGTCGTTGCACGGCTCTGCGCGCTGTGTGCACTGCCAGGCGGCCCTGACATCCAGCGCATTACGCGGGCCGACCTGGCGTTCGATACGACGCCTGACGATCCTCGTGTGCGATGCGTACCTGGCAGTTTTGCCGACCCCGCCACACTGGCCACCATCACCGATCCGCCGCCCGACCTCGTTTTTCATCTGGCAGCTATCGCCAGCGGCCAGGCAGAAATGGATTTCCCATTAGGGCTAAGCGTAAACCTGGAGGGGTCGCTGCGCCTGCTTGAACGCTTGCGTACACAAGGCAATAAGCCGACGCTGGTCTACACCAGCAGCATTGCCGTCTTTGGCGCGCCCTTGCCTGACCTTGTCAATGACCAGACGCCGCCGGCACCTGCCTTAAGCTATGGCGCCCACAAACAAGTGATGGAAATACTGCTGGCCGACTACACCCGCCGCCAGTTTGTGCAAGGCCGCGCCGTACGCCTGCCTGGCATCGTGACGCGGCCTGCAGCCCCCAATGGCGCCTGGTCTCTATTTTCCAGCACGCTCATCCGCAGTCTGGCAGCCGGACAACCTTGCACCATGCCGGTCTCGGCGCAAGCCACGCTATGGCTGATGTCCTTGCGCCGCTGCGTCGACAACCTGCTGCATGCAGCATCCATGCCTGCTGCGCAGCCCTCTGACCCCGTGGTTTGGACTCTGCCTGCACTGCGGGTTTCAGTCCAGGAAATCGTGCAGGCATTTGACGCTCGCAACGGCGGCGCCAGCTCGCTCGTCAGCTACGAACCCGATCCAGCCATTCAGGCCTTGTTCGGCAACCAGCCCCCTTTACATACGGAAGCCGCCATCCAGGCGGGCTTTCACCATGATGGCGACCTTCACACGCTGCTGAACAACGCCATCGACACCGGTACCGAACACACCCCACCACCGCAAGACCAACGCCTTACAACACCTAAGGAGACTCCATGAATAAAATAACTACAACGCTTATCACCAGCATCGCTCTGGCTGCGGCGCTACCTGCCCAAGCTAAAAACGTAACGCTGACGGTTTCCAGTTGGCTGCCTCCAACCCATGCCGTCGTTGCCGACTTCCTGGTGCCATGGGGCAATGAAATCAGCCAGGCCACCGATGGCCGCGTCACGCTGCGCATCCTGCCTAAACCAGTCACCAATCCAGCCGGCCATTTTGACGCCGTACGCGATGGTCTGGTGGATATTTCCTTTGTATCCCACGCCTACTATCCAGGCCGTTTCCAGTTAACCAAATTCGCTGTTATGCCCTTTTCTGGCAATACGGCCGAATCGCGCTCGGTCGCCGCCTGGGATACCTACGAAAAATACCTGCTCAAAGCCAATGAACACAAAGGCGTGCAGCTGCTGGGCATGTATGCGCACGGCCCTGGCATGGTCTTTACCGCTGACAAACCGGTCCAGAATATTGACGCCTTCAAGGGCTTGAAAATCCGGGTTGGCGGCGGCATGGCAGCCGACGTGGCAAAAGCCGTGGGCGCAACCACCATTGCCAAGCCTGCGCCCGAGTCGTACGAACTGCTAAGCACTGGCGTGGTGGATGGGGTATTTTTCCCGGCCGAATCACTGGTGTCGTTCAAGCTGGACACCATCATCAAGTATGTCACGACCTTTCCTGGCGGCCTATATTCGGACACCCATGCGGTCATCATGAATGAAGACGCCTTCAAGAAGCTATCGGAACAAGACCGGGCAGCAGTGCTGAAACTATCGGGCAAGCACTTGGCCACGCTGGCAGGACGCGCCTGGGACAAACACGATGCAGTATCCAACAAACTGCTTGCCGGTGACAGCATCAAAGTCACCAAGGCCGATGACGCGTTTATTCAAGCGGTGCGCGATCGTACCCAAGGCTTCGAGAAAATATGGCTGGATGAAGCCGCAGCCAAAGGCATAGACGGCCCCGTGGCACTGGCTTCGTTCCGAAGCGAAATTAAACAGCTGGACAGCAAGTAAACACCGATGCCAACGTATGGCCTGATCTTGAGAGCCCACCCTTTTACTGGACGAACATGCATGTATTGAACTCAGCAATCATGGTGGCGCTCAAGGCCATCGCCATACTAGGCCTATGCGGCATGAGCCTGTTGACCGTGGTTGACGCAACAGGACGCTATCTATTCAACCACCCCATTACCGGTTCCGTAGAGCTGGTGGAGCTATTGATGGTGATGGTGATTTTCACCAGCATCCCCTTGATGACCCGCGCGCGCGGGCACATTGTGGTCGACAGCTTCAGCCACTTCTTTCCACCCTACATACAACGGCTG
>DATJCP010000228.1:0-23529 GCA_035514715.1 Candidimonas sp. | reverse complement strand
CCGCCGCTAATATCTGGCCCAAGTTCGAGCAGCCCCGGCTGGCGGGGCGCGCAGAACGAGCGCAAGAACTCTTTTGAATTAGCCAAGACCTACGCAAAAAGGCCAAGCACCCTGACCGTGTCAGCGATCTGGCTAGATCACCTAATGCAGCGGCTGGTGCGGTGATGGGGATATGGGCGACTTTCGGGGCCTCAGCGGGCCGGAAGTGAAGGGAAGCCCGAACGGGCTGGACGAACGAGGCCGCGCTGTTCGGCGCGCAGGGCGCCGAACCAGGCCACGAGAAGCCCATATCCCCATCACCGCACCAGCAGCGAGTTAGACAAGGGCAATACAAGCCACGGGGCAAGCACTTCGCCAGCAGCTGTCAATATGCTCTAATCGTCATCAGGCAACCATAACAAGCACAGGCCCGACATGACGCTCTCCGTATTCGACATATTCAAAATCGGCATAGGGCCATCAAGCTCCCATACCGTCGGCCCAATGCGAGCCGCCCGTAACTTTGCCCGCAACCTCGTCGCCAGAAACGTCATCGATAACGTCGCCTCCCTGACCGTCGACCTATACGGCTCACTAGCAGAAACCGGTCGAGGACACGGCACCGACGTGGGCATCATGCTTGGCCTGTCCGGTGAATCCCCCGACACAGTCGTCCCATCCAACATCTCCACCCTGATCGGCCAAATAAAGGCCTCTCAAGAACTCAAGCTGTGGGGCGCCCACACCATAAGTTTTAACCCCGATAAAGCCTTCAGCTATCGCATCCGGCCTATGGTTGAACACCCCAACGGCATGCGCTTTACCGCCTTCGATTCGGCAGGTGAAACCGTAATCGCCGAGCGTTACGTATCCATAGGCGGTGGTTTCATTCGTGCGCTCGATGTGATCGATACTGACGAAACCGTGCCTCAGCACGACCCGATGCCGTATCCGTTTTCTACCGGCCAGGAGTTGCTAGATCTTTGCCAGGCTACGGGCCTGTCTGTGGCGCAGATCATGATGGCCAATGAAGTGGTCTTGCTACCTGTCGATCAGGTCAAGCAAGGTGTCCTGCATATTGCCGATGTCATGAACGCCTGTATCGATCGTGGTTGCGGCATTGATAACGACCAGGCCCAGGAACTGCTGCCAGGCGGCTTGAAAGTGCGCCGACGCGCTCCGGCGCTGTATCGTGAGTTGCAGCGTGACACGACCAAGAAAGATGTCATGTACGCCATGGATTGGGTCAACCTATTTGCCATGGCGGTCAACGAAGAAAACGCGGCCAGCGGGCGGGTGGTAACCGCTCCCACCAATGGCGCGGCTGGCTTGCTGCCTTCCGTTTTGCGCTATTACCAGACTTTTATTCCTAATCCCACGCTTGATGGCGTCGTGGATTTTTTGCTTACGGCGGCGGCGGTGGGTTTTCTGTACAAAACCAATGCATCTATATCCGGGGCGGAAGTCGGCTGTCAGGGCGAGGTGGGTGTTGCCTGTTCAATGGCTGCGGCAGGCTTGACTGCTGTATTGGGCGGCACGCCCCAGCAGGTGGAAAATGCCGCTGAAATCGGCATGGAGCACAATCTGGGCCTGACTTGCGATCCTATCGGCGGGCTGGTGCAAATTCCCTGCATCGAACGTAATGCGATGGGGGCGGTAAAGGCGATCAACGCTTCCCGGCTGGCGTTGCTGGGCGATGGCAAGCACCACGTTTCCTTGGATGCCGTCATAGAAACCATGCGGCAGACGGGGGCTGACATGCGCAGCAAGTACAAAGAAACGTCGCGCGGCGGGCTGGCTGTGAATGTGGTGCTTTGCTAGTGAGCCAGTATTAGTTTTGCGGTGCAGCTGGTTCGCCAACCGGAGGGGTTGGCGCCGGCTTTCCGAACATGACCAGGCGTCCTATGAACAGGATGGGGCCGCTGGGGCTTGCGGTGGGTGATCCGCCGGCTGGCTCTTGTGTCATTTCAAACATCTGGTCAGGGCTGATTTCGCCGATCAGGTTGGCAGGTACGGTTACCGGTTGGTTGGGGTCTATCAGGCCTAGTGATCTAGGCTGTGGGTTGCTCTTGTTGTAAGTCCATAGCTGTACCGAGGCATCGCTGGGAATATCGCTGCGCACTTTCGGACTCATCAAGACGTTGCCTTGCGGGTCTATCGTGACTACCCAGCCAGGCGTTGAGCTTTGCCCGGGGGCTTGCATGATGGCGGCTTGCGTGGGGGCAACTTCTACGACGGTGACGGGCGGTGCAACAGGCTTTGCCGGCATCAAGGCAAGCACGACGGCGATCAGCGCAAATACGGCGCTTGCTATTCGCCATGTCCAGATATTGTTTTTTGGGCCATGGGCAGGTGTAGCCTTGCTTGCCTTGGGGGGCTTCTGAGGCTTGGGTTCGTTAGCCTTCACACGAGTGGGCCGTGCCGCAACGGTGGCTTGAACCGGGGGGACATGAATGGCTTTTTCCGGCGTGCGTAATGCCGCTGCAACGGTAAGCGTGTCGTCCTGCGGATTTGCCACTGCCTGCACCGGCGGAGAGGGCGGTATTGGTGCCGTTTTTTCGACACAGGAGTCGACGGGCGCTGCATTGTGGCGTGCAATCGGAGCAGGCCTGCTTGCATGGCCCAGCGTGGCTTGCAGGCGCTGCAGTGATTGCGGCCCTGGATCTACGGGAGGCAAGAGATCCACGAGCTCCAGGAAGCGGTTTTCCCATTTCAGGGCGGTGATGGCGGCCTGGCTGTCTTGCCCCAGCAAGGCTTGCGCCTGCGAGGTTTCTTGCAGATTCAACAGCCCTAGTGTGTATTCGGCAATCAGGACGCTGTGGTCGGATATGGGAGTGCTGCTCATGCTGCCTGTTGCTCCCGGATTTGGCGCAAACCGGCTTGCACCTGTGTCTTGATTTGTGCGGCGGGCGTTTTAAGGCGTGCGGCAATCTGTTCGTAGGTGTAGCCGTTATAGAAGGCCATAAGTATGGGACGGCGCTGGGTTTCGTCAAGACTGGATATGGCGCGTGCCAGACCGGATTCTGACAAGGTTTGTTCGGCCCCTGCATTTGGCAGACTATCGTTCCATTCGGCATCGGTCGGTCGCAGGCGACCTGATTGTCGCAAGCGGTTCAGTGCCCTATAGCGCATGATGCTGTATATCCAGGCGCGTGCCGCCCCGAGGCTGGGGTCGTAGCTTTGGGCATTCTTCCAGATCGTTACGAAGGTGTCGCGCATGAGTTCTTCGGCGCTGCTGTTTTGCGACAGCATCTTCTGGCATAAGGCCAGCATGCGTGGAGACTCATGTAGATACAAGTCTTGGAATGCATTTTGATCCCCGTGTGCGCATGCCATCAGCGCAGCTTCGTAATCAAAGGGTGGAACAGCCATACAGTCTCCGGTTTATCCTGGGGCAACGCTATTGTATTAGGAGTTATGGGGGGTACGGTACGTACTTGCCCAATCTGGCGTAACAATAAATTGCCGGGCGCGCCGCCGTCCCGCCATTATGGCGCAGGACGGCGGGCATGCAGGTTGTCAGGTCCCGGTTTGGACTGATCAAGCGGGTTCGATACCTGCTTTTTTGATGATGGCGCCCCATTTTTCCGTTTCCGCTTTCTGGAAATCGGCTAGCCCGGCGGGACTGGAGGTGACGGGTTGGGTGCCTGTCGATGTGTAAAACTGGGTTGCCGCAGCTCGTGTCGTGGCGCCTACCAGCAAGTCGTGCAATTTCGAAACGACTGCAGCAGGGGTGCCGGCAGGGACATAGGCGCCAAACCAATATCCCATTTCGTATCCGGGTACGCCGGCGGCGGCGATGGTGGGAACAGTTGGCGCCAGGGGAGACGGCTTGCTGGTGGTGACGCCCAGCGCGCGCAGCTTGTCGGCCTTGACTTGAGGCAGGCCGGTAGCCATGTCCGCGATCATCATGTCGATTTGGCCGCCGAGCAAGTCGGTGATCACCAGCGGATTACTTTTGTAGGGAACATGCAATAGCTGTACGTCAGCCATTTGCTGTAATAGCTCGCCGGCGACCCGGCTGCTGGAGCTGCCGCTGCCGAAAGTCAGTTTGCCTGGATTCTGCTTTGCCAGCTTGATGAAGTCTTCCACCGTTTTGGCAGGCGACGATGGGTTCACCACCATGATTTGGCCGCCGGTGCCTAGCAATGTGACCGGTTCGAAATCCTTGACGGGGTCGTAGCTGAGCTTTTTATACAGGTGGGGATTGGCCGATTGAGAGGTGTTGGTTGTGATCAGCACGCGATAGCCGTCGGGCGTCGCACGGGCGACATCGCTGGCTCCTATCATGGCGCTGGCGCCCGGCTTGTTTTCAATGACGACGACCTGGCCGCTTTGTTCTGTAACGCCTTGGCCTATGGCCCTGGCCAATTGGTCGGTAGCGCTGCCGGCGCCAAACGGAACAACGAAGGTGATAGTTTGTTTGGGGTAGTCTTGGGCTTGAGCGGCCCAGGGCAGGCACAGGCTTATGGCTGTTGCCAGCAAGGTTTTTTTGGTTGTGGTGTGAAACATGAGGGTCTCCTCCGGGTTGGGTAGTGTTATTCAGTTATCGATGTTGGGCAAAGCAAGCGCCAGCTCTTGGCTGACGTGTACGGGGAAATCCAGCAAGTAGAAAGACAAGGCTTTGCCATGCGTGTCTAGGTTCAAGGCGTCGTTGACGCCGCCGTCCAGGACTCCGTCAATGACGAAGTTCATGGCGCCTATGGACTCGATCACGTAACGTTGCACGCGATGGGGCCGCCGGAAGGAAAACCATTCCTGGACCGCGGCTTCGGTGAGCTGTTCCTTCAATAATGGAAGGTATTCGGGCGCCCAGGCAATGACGCTGATATTCGAGATATTTCCTTTGTCGCCGGTTCGGCTATGAGCAAGACGGTACAAGGGAACAGTGGTGTGGGAAGGTGTGGACATGGTGCGCTTACTCCATGAAAGTCCAGCTTGCCGGCGCCAGGTCGCGAGGCACAAGGCTGGACAAGCTATTCAGTCGCGGCCGCAGTGACGTTCTTACGCCGCCGCCGCCCGCCGGGCCGCAGGTATATAAGGCGGTGACTTCGCGCAACACGCACTCGGCAACTTCCTTTTGCGGGTGAGCCCCTGCTATGCGCAAGCGTACGTCCCGAGCCTGGCCGGGGGCATGCCGTCGCAGATAGTCGCCGTCGTCGTCGCCAAAAATGCTGCAGGCGCCTATCAGGTCGATACGCAGTTTCAACTGCTTTCCTATGCGTTTTTGTACGGTTTCGGCAGCCAGCCTGGCGCGGGCTTCCGCCTGGATGCCTGCATATGAGATCTCGGCTTCGGCCAGCCATCCGCCGTGATAGCAAATATTGACCTTCAGCGTTTCAGGACGGGCATGCCCGGTAACATGATCGACACGGATCTGGTCCACGCCTTCTGGGGTGACGACAACCTGGCTGATATCTGCCGTGACGTCGGGGGTTAAGTAGGCAGCGGGGTCGTGCACTTCGTATAGCAATTGCTCTTTGACTGTTTGCTCGGTGACCATGCCGCCGGTTCCCGCAGCCTTTCCTATGGTGAAGCTGCCTGACGCGTCGATATCCGCAATTGGGAACCCCAGATTGTCCATGCCGGGAACGTCTTTAAGACCGGGAATAGCGAAGTAGCCGCCCGTGACTTGGGTCCCGCACTCCAGAAGGTGGCCCGCAATCGTGGCGCACCCCAGGCGGTGCCAGTCATTGGGCTGCCATCCAAAATGGGCCAGGGCGGGGCCTACTACAAGCGAAGGGTCGGCAACGCGTCCGGCCACGACGATATCTGCACCTGCCAGCAGCGCCTGTGCAATTTCCGCTGCGCCTTGGTAGGCATTGATGCTGACGATGTCCAGGCTATCGAAGCGGGCTCCAAGGCGAGTCCGTAGAAAGTCCAGTTGTTCTGGCGAGCTCAGTTGATCGCCAGCCAGTACGGCGATGCGCGGACTTCTTAGACCTTGTTCTTGGGCAATTGCCTTAATGCGTCTGGCTGCCGCAGGGGGATTGGCCGCGCCGAAGTTGCTGATGATTTTTATGCCGTGTTGCAGGCACTGCCGTAACGCCGGGCCTATCAAGTCTTCGAGCAAAGGCTCGTAGCCGTGTTCGGGGTCCTGGTTCTTGGCGAGTTGGGATAGCGCCAGCGTGCGTTCGGCTAGCGTTTCGAAAATCAGCGCCTGGCCGCCTGTCTGGATCAGGGTGTTCACGACAGGCAGGACGCCATCGGTTCGATCCCCGGAAAAACCAGTGGCGCAAGCTATTTTTAATGATGTTGGCTGCATATCCTGGCCTGGTGTGTAAAGTTGATTAACTATAGGGATGTACTATTAATAAGTAAAATAGAAATATCTTATTCATTGATCTGTATTTTTTATGAATCTTTCTTCTCGCCAATTGCGGGCATTTGTTGCCCTGGAGCAGGAACGGCACTTTACAAAAGCGGCCGAGCGTTGCCACCAGACTCAGCCGGCATTCAGTGCTTTGATTAAATCGCTTGAGGATTCGGTTGGAGTGCGTTTGTTTGACCGGACCACGCGGCGGGTCGAGCTGACGCCTGAAGGGGCGTTGTTCAATGCATCGGCCTTAAGGCTGCTGAATGATCTCGATGCGGTGATGGAAGATTTGCAGGATCATGTGGCCAAGCGCAAGGGCAGGGTGTCGGTAGCTGCATTGCCATCTTTAGCCGCTGGCTGGCTGCCCGGTATTTATGCCCAGTTCCATACGCGCTATCCGGAAATCGAACTGCAATTGCACGATGCTCTGCTTGAGCCTTGCCTGGAGTTATTGCAGCGCGGCGCTGTGGATATGGCGGTCGCGGCTCAAGGCAAAGATATGACTGGTTTGGTTGCCGAGCCGTTGTGCGAAGATTATTTTTACCTGGTGTGCCGCAACGATCATCCCTTGGCTGCAAGGTCGTCCATCCATTTGCGTGAACTTAAAGACAGTGCCGTTATCCAGCTAGGCAAGAACAGCAGCATTCGTCAAAGCCTGATACATAACGCCGATTTCAACGGCCTGGGTTCGTTCCTGGAGGTTGATCATTTGGCAACCGTGACTGGGCTAGTGGCGGCTGGCCTTGGCGTGAGCCTGGTGCCGGCCATGACCTTGTTTCAATTTCAGCATCCCCAGTTGAAAATCATTCCTTTGGCGCCCGCAAGCCGGGTGAAGCGGTCTTTATATTTGATTCGCCGCCATGAAAAAAGCCTGTCCAGCGCCGCCCAGGCTTTTTATGACGTGCTCCTGGATCAGCGTAGGCTGCTGGCGCAAGCTTTGCCAGACGCTTCCTTTATCAATTGATACATTCCCGGGCCGGTTTTGCTTGCTACACTTTGTCTCCTTCTATTCGTAAGTTAATGCAATACATGCCTGGCAGTATTTCTTCGGCAGCCATTTCGGCCTCTTCCAAAACCTATCGTCCCGAACTCGACGGCTTGCGCAGCGTAGCCGTTATCAGCGTGCTGCTGTTTCATGCCGGATTTGCGCCGTTTAGCGGCGGCTTTATTGGTGTGGATGTGTTTTTTGTCATTTCGGGATATTTGATCACCCAGATCATTTATACGGACTGCGAACGTGGGAAATTCCGTTTTCTGCCGTTCATGGCGCGGCGCATTGCCCGTTTGTATCCTGCGCTGATCGCGGCCTTGCTGCTGACTATGGTCGCGGGCTTCGTGCTATTCGACCCGGCCCAGTACCGGACGCTGGCTACATCGACTGTCAGTGCATTTTTTTCCGCATCGAATTTTTGGTTCTGGCAAGTTGCGGGCTATTTCGATACGTCGTCTGAGTTGAACCCATTGCTGCATACCTGGTCGCTGGGCGTAGAGCAGCAGTTCTACCTGGTTTGGCCGCTGTTGATCTACGGCGCCTGGCGCTGGCGCCATGGGCATTTGCCGCAGATATTGCTGCTGGCAGGGCTGCTGTCGCTTGCCGCATCGCAATGGTTTACCGTGGTGGATCCGTCAGCCAATTATTACCTGATGCCGTTTCGGATGTTTGAGTTTGCCGCAGGCGGCCTGCTGCCTTGGCTGGAGCGCAGAGGCAGGCCGTCGAACACGGTGCAGGAAGGCTTGCTGGGTGTGGGCCTGTTTTTGTTGCTGTATAGCGTGCTGTCGTTCGACAAGAATACTGTTTTTCCAGGGATTAATGCCTTGCTGCCGGTGGTGGGGGCGGCCCTGTGTATTTATGCTGGTGGGGCCAGGTACCTTGGCATGGTGTTGCGCAATCGTGTCGCCGTGTTCATAGGGCTGATTTCCTATTCTTTGTACCTGGTGCATTGGCCGCTTATCGTTTTCTATAAATACTATGTCTACCGACCTTTGGGTTTCTGGGACAAGGCCATGTTGTTTGCCTTGCCGTTCTTGCTGGCTTACCCCTTGTACCGCTGGGTGGAGTGCCGTTATCGGCGGGTCGACCTGACTCAATGGCACGCGGTAAAAGCTGTGTTTTGCACCCTGGCGGTAGCGGTGGTGATGGCGCCCGCAGCTTATGTTTACTATCAGCAAGGCCTGCCTTCCAGGGTGAATGACACGTATCGCTTGCGCTTGCAACAGCCTGTCCTCAAAGAGGCCGAGCGTTACGGGGGCGAAGGGTATGCTCTGGATGCAATGCTGGGCGACCCTACCGCCGATAAACCCGTGGCGGTTTTTGCCGGCGACAGCTTTGCCCTGCAATATGCTTCCGGCTTTGATGCCATCCTCAAAACAAAGCATATCAAGGTGCAGGGCATGTTCCAGCATGGCTGCATTCTGGGCCGTGACATTACCCGTTTGCTGGATGGCAAGCCTAGGCAGGAATGCCAGGCCAAAACTCAACAAGTGCTGGATTTGCTCAAGGGCAATGACCTTCCCCTGATTTATGCCATCAGTTGGACTGGCTACCGAGACTTATTGGTGCGGCCCGACGGCACTCGCCTGGCATTTGAAAATCAGGCCGAGTACGCGCAATTCCTGGCCGCCAGGGTGCTGGACTTGGTCGCGGACAATCCCCGCAGAAAGTTGATTGTTATTGGAACCCAGCCCGGTATTCGGGCAAGTGGCCCTGTCGCCGCTTGCCTGGAGCGGCCCGATTACTTGCCCATGAAATGCTTGAACGCTATGTCGCTGCCTCAGGAACGCGGCCTTGGCTATGAATTGAACCAGCAGTTGCTCGCTGCGCTGGGATCCAACTCTCAGGTGTTATTCCTGAACCCTTATGATGTCTTGTGCGAGCAGGGCGTTTGCTCTGCCTTGCACCAAGGCAGAGCGCGTTATTCGGATACCTCGCATTTGTCGTTCGCCGGTTCGCGTGAAGTGTCGCAAACCTGGATAGAGAAAATCACCCAATTCCTCAAGGACCCCGCTACATGAGATTCACCCATCGGGGCCCAGCTCCTGCGCGCCGCAACGACATGCAAACCATCAAGTCGCTTTTGCCTTATGTATGGCAGTTTAAATGGCGGGTGATGGCGGCGTTGGCTTGCCTGGTCGCGGCCAAGGTAGCCAGCGTTATTTTGCCGCTGTTTTTGAAGGATATTGTCGATAAGCTCAGTTTGCCGGCCACGGTGATGATATTGCCGGTGGCGGCTTTGCTGGGCTATGGGTTTGCCCGCCTGGCTTCAGGCGTGTTCGGGGAGCTGCGCGACGCTTTATTTGCGCGCGTCACGCAAGGGTCCATACGGCGTATCGCGGCGCAATTGTTCAAGCACTTGTTTGCGTTGTCCTTGCGGTTTCATATGCAACGCCAAACGGGCGGGTTAAGCCGGGATATTGAGCGCGGCACCAAAGGTATAGGCTTTCTGCTTAATTTCATGGTGTTCAATATTTTGCCGACCCTGCTCGAAATCGGCATGGTGGCGGCCATTTTGTTGTGGCGCTACGACTTGAGCTTCGCTTTGGTGACGCTGGGCACGATAGCTTCGTATGTGTTGTTTACCTTGTTCGTGACGGAAAAGCGCATGGTCTACCGGCGCAGCATGAATGACCTGGACAGCAAAGCCAATAGCAAGGCGATAGATGCGTTGATCAACTATGAAACGGTCAAGTATTTCGGCAACGAGGCTTACGAACTGGATCGCTACGACACGAACCTGGGCAAGTGGGTGGACTCGGCGGTCAAGAATCAGGTGTCGCTGAACTTCCTGAACATGGGGCAGGGCGTCATCATTACGATAGGCATCACACTGTTGCTGTGGCTGTCGGCCGAAGGCGTGGTCAACAAGACAATGTCGGTGGGCGATGTGGTTCTGGTATCGGCTTACCTGACGCAGTTGTATGCGCCGCTGAATTTCCTGGGTTTCGTTTACCGTGAAATTAAACATGCGCTGGCTGATATGGAGCGCATGTTCGGCCTGATGGAACAGGGCCAGGAGGTTGCCGATCGTCCCGATGCGGAGCCGCTACACACGTCGCAGGCTGCTATCGCGTTTAGCCATGTCGATTTCGGCTACGAGCCGAATCGCCAGATACTGTTTGATGTCAGCCTTACTATCCCGGCGGGCAAAACGCTGGCCGTCGTGGGGTCGTCGGGAGCCGGCAAATCCACGCTGTCGCGATTGCTGTTTCGTTTCTATGATGTGAATGCAGGCGCTATAACCATTAATGGCGTCGATATCCGCGACCTGACTCAATCCAGTCTGCGTCATCATATTGGTATCGTTCCACAGGATACGGTGCTGTTCAACGACAGTATTCTGTACAACATTGCCTATGGCAATCCGGAAGCCACGCAAGACGAGATTTTTCAAGCGGCCAAAGCCGCAAGCATCCATGACTTTGTCATGAACCTGCCTGAAGGGTATCAAACCCAGGTGGGTGAGCGCGGCCTGAAGTTGTCGGGCGGTGAAAAGCAGCGCGTCGCCATTGCTCGTACGCTTTTGAAGAACCCGCCTATTCTTATCCTGGATGAGGCGACCAGCGCATTGGATACCCGTACTGAACGCGCCATTCAGGAAGAGCTGGGGCAAATCGCCAAGAACCGGACGACCTTGATTATTGCGCATAGGCTATCAACGATAGTCGATGCCGATGAAATCATTGTGCTGGATCACGGCAGGGTGCTGGAGCAGGGTTCCCACTGGGATTTGGTGGCCAAGGGCGGCCGGTATGCCCAGATGTGGGCATTGCAGCAAGCGGGGCAAGAGGACGGTTTGACTATATAGTACCGAAACGGTACTATATGGCCTGACGCTTCGAATCGGGAGAATACGCAGATGCTGCGTATCAGCAAAATCATTGATTACGGCACTTTGGTGCTTACCTACATGGCCGGGACCCCCGACCGTGTATTCAGTGCTGCCGATCTTGCCGCTACGCTAGGCCTGGGTCAGCCCACTGTCAGTAAGGTGCTTAAGCTGCTGGGCCAACATGAGTTAGTCAAAAGCAGCCGCGGCGCGCGTGGCGGCTATGTGTTGGGGCGGCCTGCCAGCGACATCAGTATTGCGCACATTATAGACGCTCTTGAAGAACAGCCGTTTGGCCTCACCGAATGTACCTCGATGCCGGGTGTATGCAGCGTTGAAGCCGGTTGTCATATACGCACCAATTGGCAGCGCATCAACTCTATTCTTCGCCGTACGCTGGAAAATGTCAGCGTCGCCGACATGCTCAGCCCCACGCCAATTGAATTTCCCCTGATTGCCCAGCCTCTGCCCGAATCGAAAGTCAGAGCCCGAACGGCACAGCCCACGACATGGAGTTTCCCCGAATGAATACCGTAACCGAAAAAACCGATACGCTAGCCGAAAAGCCAGAAACCCTGAACGACAAGATCGACTCTTTTCTGGATCGTGAGTATTCGGCAGGATTCGTCACGGACATAGAGTCGGACACGATTCCCAAAGGCCTGTCGGAAGACACTATCCGCTTGCTGTCGGCCAAGAAGGGCGAGCCCGAATTCATGCTCGAATGGCGTCTTGCTGCTTATCGCCACTGGCTCACCATGGATCTGCCAGAATGGGCCCAGGTCAGCTTCCCGCGCATCGATTTCCAGGACATCAGCTATTACTCTGCGCCCAAGAAAAAAGACGGGCCTAAAAGCCTGGACGAAGTCGACCCCGAATTGTTGCGCACCTACGAAAAGCTGGGCGTTCCCTTGCACGAGCGCGCTCGCTTGGCCGGCGTGGCGGTTGATGCCGTTTTCGACTCCGTGTCGGTAGCCACCACGTTCCGCAAGCAGTTGGCCGAAGTCGGCGTCATCTTCTGTTCGTTCTCGGAAGCCGTCAGAGAGCACCCTGAATTGGTGCGCAAATACCTGGGCACGGTGGTACCCACCGGCGACAACTATTACGCAGCCCTGAACTCCGCCGTGTTTTCCGATGGCTCGTTCGTTTATATACCCAAGGGTGTCCGCTGCCCTATGGAGCTGTCCACGTATTTTCGTATCAACGCCCAGGACACGGGGCAATTCGAGCGCACCCTCATCATTGCCGAAGAGGGCGCCTCGGTCAGCTACCTGGAAGGCTGTACGGCGCCAATGCGCGACGAAAACCAGTTGCACGCAGCCGTGGTCGAACTCGTCGCCCTGGACGATGCCAAGATCAAGTACTCAACTGTACAGAACTGGTATCCGGGCGATAAAGACGGCAAGGGCGGCATCTATAACTTTGTGACTAAGCGCGGCGATTGCCGTGGCGATCGCTCGCATATTTCCTGGACCCAGGTAGAGACCGGGTCGGCCATTACCTGGAAGTACCCCAGCGTTATCCTGCGTGGCGACGATTCCACCGGCGAATTTTATTCCGTGGCGCTCAGCAACCATAGGCAGCAGGCGGACACCGGTACAAAAATGATCCATATGGGCCGCAACACGCGCAGCACCATCATTTCCAAGGGTATTTCAGCCGGTCATGGCAGCAATACTTTCCGTGGATTGGTGCGCATGACGCCCAAGGCGGAAAACGCGCGCAACTATACACAGTGCGATTCGCTGCTGATAGGCAAGCGTTGCGCGGCCCATACCTTCCCCACTATCGAGGTCCAGAACCCCTCGGCCAGCGTCGAGCACGAAGCTACTGCATCGCGCATCGGCGAAGACCAGCTTTTCTATGCCATGCAGCGTGGTCTGTCGGCCGAAGATGCGGTGTCGATGATAGTGAATGGGTTTTGCAAGGAAGTTTTCAAGGAATTGCCAATGGAATTTGCGGTCGAGGCTCAGAACCTGCTCGGCGTAAGTCTTGAAGGTAGCGTAGGTTAAGGAGAAACAGGAATGCTGAATATCAAAGATTTGCACGCGTCGGTCGAAAATAAGTCGATTTTGCGTGGTCTGAATTTAACGGTTAATGCGGGCGAAGTGCATGCCATCATGGGGCCCAACGGTTCCGGTAAAAGCACGCTGTCGCAGGTGCTGGCAGGGCGTGAAAGCTATACAGTGGAAAGCGGCTCGGTAGACTGGATGGGGCAAGACCTGTTGGCCATGCCCATTGAAGAGCGTGCTCGCTCGGGCTTGTTCATGGCCTTTCAGTACCCCATCGAAATCCCGGGGGTTTCGAACGCTTATTTCCTGAAAGCCGCTGTCAACGCCGTGCGTCGCCATCAAGGCTTGCCAGAGTTTGACGCCATGGATTTCCTTAAGCGTGTAAAAAGCGAAATGAAAGCCGTCGGCATGAAGGAAGAATTCCTGTACCGTTCGGTTAACGAAGGTTTTTCAGGCGGCGAGAAAAAACGCAACGAAATCCTGCAAATGACTTTGCTTGAGCCTAAGCTGGCGATTCTGGATGAAACCGATTCCGGCCTCGATATTGATGCTTTGAAAGTTGTGGCCGATGGCGTAAACCGTTTGCGTTCGCCAGATCGCGCCCTTATCGTGATTACCCACTATCAGCGCCTGCTTGACTACATCGTGCCCGATTTCGTGCATGTGCTGTCGGGCGGTCAAATCGTTCGTTCGGGCGGCCGCGAACTGGCTCTGGAACTTGAAGAGCGCGGCTATGGCTGGCTCAAGGACACGGCGCCCGTCCAAGGAGCCTCGGCATGAGCACTGCGCAAACCTGGGTGGCCGATTTTACGGCGCGCGAGCAGGGTTTGGCAGGCGCCAACGTGCCTTGGCTTGCCGCCATGCGCAAGCGCGCAATCGAGCGCTTTGCTGACGAGGGCTGGCCTTCCACCAAACAAGAAAGCTGGCGTCATACATCGCTTGCCGTGCTAGAGCAGCAGTCGTTTCTGCCAGCGGCAAAAGTCTCGGCAGCAGCCCTGGCGCAAGAAGTTCGCCAAGGCGAGCCAGGCCATTGGCTCGTGTTTGTCGATGGTCAGTACGCGGCAGAACTTTCCGATATCGGGTCCTTGCCGGCAGGCGCTGAGGTACGTCCACTGTCGCAGGCCTTGGTCGATGCGCCTGACCATGTGCAGGACGGCTTTGGCAGCGAAAATAACGGTTCCAGCATTGCCGCCTTGAATCTGGCCTTGGTGTCAGACGGCGCGGTCATTCGCCTGGGGCGTGGGGTTGCGCTTGAGCACCCCATACACTTGGTATTTATTGCCGCCAGCGAACAGGCCGCGAATTTTCCGCGCAACCTGATCCAGGCCGAAGCAGGCGCTGTGGCGGATATCGTCGAGCACTATGTAGGACAGGGCAGCAGTACGACCCTGACCAATACCGTGACGCGCGCCAACCTGGCGCCCGATGCCCGTATTACGCATGTCAAGCTGCAGCAGGAAAACGAGCAGGCCTTTCACTTTGGCGTCCTGGATGTCGAGCAGGCCAAGGGGTCAGTGTTCAATTCGCATTCCATGTCTTTTGGCGCTCGCCTGGCGCGTCACGACATCGTCACTACATTTACTGGCCAGCGTTGCGAAACGCTGCTCAATGGTTTGTATTATGTCGATGGGCGCCGTCATGTCGATCATCACACTTTGATCGGGCATGAGCAGCCGAATGGCGTCAGCCGCGAATACTATCGCGGTATCCTTGCCGACACAGCCCGCGGGGTGTTTGGCGGACGTATCCTGGTCTCCCCTGGCGCTGATGGAACCGATGCGGTGCAGCGTTCCGACAGTCTGTTGTTGTCGCGCCTGGCCAAGTCCGATGCGCGTCCCGAACTCGAAATCTATGCCGATGACGTCAAGTGCGCGCACGGCGCCACTGTAGGCCAGATCAGCGAAGAAAGCATGTTTTATCTGCGTACGCGCGGCATGGACGAAGCTCACGCCCGCAATCTGCTGACCTATGCCTTTGCGGCGCAGGCGCTTGAACGCATAGAAATCGCTACGGTACGCCAGCGCGTGGCAAACGCCATACGCACGCTGTTGCCTGGCGGCACCAGCCTTGGAGACCTTGCATGAATGCGCCTTCGCTCGTTGCAAGCCGCGCGCCTGTATTGAATCGCGCGGCCGATTTTCCCATCCTGTCCCGGCAGGTGCATGGGCGCCGTCTGGTCTATCTGGACAACGGCGCCACGACGCAAAAGCCGGCGCAGGTCATCGACGCCGAGCGCCAGTATTACGAGTTGTCCAATGCCAATATTCATCGGGGCGTGCATTGGCTGTCGCAGCACGCCACCGATCTGTATGAGCAGGGGCGCGAACGTGTACGCAGTTTGTTGAATGCGGCCCGCCATGAAGAAATCGTCTTTACGCGCGGCACGACCGAAGCCATCAACCTGGTCGCGGCCAGTTGGGGCATGTCGGCACTGAAGTCGGGCGACGAAATCATCCTCACCGGCATGGAGCATCACTCCAATATCGTGCCATGGCAGTTGCTGTGCGAACGCACCGGAGCGGTACTGCGGGTCGTTCCGGTTACCGATAGCGGCGAACTGAATTTGGACGACTACCGCGCGCTGCTAGGCCCGCGTACCCGGCTGGTGGGTGTAACTCATATTTCCAACGCCTTGGGCACGATCAATCCTATTGCCGAGATGGTGCGTTTGGCCCATGAAGTTGGCGCCAAGGTATTAGTCGATGGCGCGCAAGCGGTAGCACACGAAACTGTGGATGTGCAGGCGCTGGACTGCGATTTCTATGCCTTTTCCGGCCATAAGCTGTACGGCCCTACAGGAATAGGGGCTTTGTATGTGCGCTACGACATATTAAAAGACATGCCTCCCTGGCAGGGCGGGGGCGACATGATCCATACCGTCAGCTTTGAACGCAGCACTTACGCCGATGTCCCGCAGCGTTTTGAAGCTGGTACGCCGAATATTGCCGGCGTCGTCGGCTTGGATGCGGCGATACGTTATGTGCAGGAAATCGGCCTTGATAATATCGCGGCCTATGAGCATGCGTTGCTTGATATGGCTACCGCTGAACTGGCCTTGTTGCCGGGCATACGCTTGATAGGCACGGCGGCGCACAAGGCGGGCATATTGTCTTTTGTTGTCGATGGCATTCACCCGCACGACCTTGGCACCATCCTGGATATGGAAGGGGTTGCCATACGGGCCGGCCATCATTGCGCCATGCCCTTGATGACGCGGTTTGGCATTCCAGGCACGGCAAGGGCTTCATTTGCCTTATACAACACGCAAGAAGATATCGCCGCCTTGATGGCAGGGCTGCGCAAGGCACAAAAACTGTTTGGAACAGGGCATTAGGATGACTGAACAATACGGCGATTTACGAGAGCTTTATCAGGAAGTCATCTTCGATCACAACCGGCACCCGCGTAATTTCCATGCCATGGCTGACGCCAGTCATACCGCGGATGGGCACAACCCTCTGTGCGGCGATCAACTGACAATTTATGCGCAAGTGAAAGACGGCATTATCGAAGATGTCAGTTTTGTTGGCCATGGCTGCGCCATTTCCACCGCGTCGGCATCGCTGATGACCGAGGCCGTCAAGGGTAAGCCTGTGGCCGAAGCCGAGTCATTGTTTCGCGATATGCACATCATGCTGACAGAAGCGCATCCTGAAGGCCGTGATTTCGGCAAGCTGGAAGTGCTTTCAGGAGTGCGCGAGTTCCCGGCTCGGGTCAAGTGCGCGACCTTGGCTTGGCATACCTTGCACAACGCCATTACCCAGGCACAGGATACGGCACGTACCGAATAAGAGGTTCACCATGAGTTATGCAAGACAAGAAGTGATCGTCAACAGGGACTGCCCGGCAGTCACCGTACCTTACGGTTCCCCCGTGACCATCGAAGAGGGCTGCTCGGCAACGATTACGCAGCAACTGGGCGGCAGCTACACAGTCGTTGTGGAAGGCAACTTGTATCGCATTGAAGGCGTTGATGGCGATGCGCTGGGGTTTGAGCCGACCGAAGATCAAAAGCATGGTCATGATGGGCCTGTTACCGCGCAGTCTGTCGAAGATTACGCCTGGAGCCTGCTGTCTACCTGCTACGACCCAGAAATACCGATCGATATCGTGAATCTGGGTCTGGTCTATAGTTGCAAAGTGATGCCGGCCAGCAATGATCAGTTCCGCATCGAAGTGCAAATGACGTTGACGGCGCCAGGTTGCGGCATGGGTACGATGATCGCCGATGAGGCCCGTAGCAAGCTGTTATCCATACACGGTGTGGATGAAGTCACAGTGGATCTGGTCTGGGACCCGCCGTGGAGCCGTGAAATGATTAGCGAGCCGGCGCGTTTGCAGTTGGGGCTGTTGTAAAGCTTTGCAGGCCTGTCGGCAATGACAGGCCTGCAGTTATTTTGTTTCAAGACCCCGCGCTTGCGCTTTGACTAAACAGGCCATTAACATGGATTGCCATGCCAGCCTGACTTTTGGCCTCTTTGTGCGGATCGATATCGCCGTTATGCGATCCGCTGATGGAAGCCCAGCCCAAGGTAGCGCCTCGGGATACCGCTGCGTAGACCGCAGCATTCCGATTGTGGACATCAAGGCGCTGGTACAGGGTTTCGGTATGCGCTTTGGCGGTAGCTACTGAAATATTCAAGTAACGTCCTACCGTTTTCATCGGGTAACCTCGTGCCAGAAGCACAAGTACTTCATATTGCCTGGGCGTAAGCCCCAGCATTTGGCATTCGGAATTCGCTTCCGGCGTCATTTTGCTGGGGAGTTCAGCGGGTGGCGGCCATTTTACGGACTCGTATAGCGGCATTACCGATTGCTGCGTGCTGAGCGTAGAGCGTAGCGGGAAGCAAGTGCCACCAGCCAATACCAGGCGTACCGAGGCTTGTAGTACTTCGTGCGAGACATCCTTGGGTACGTAGCCGGCCACAGAGGGCGGCAGGCCTTTGGCCGAGTGGGGCATGTCGCTGCTTTCCGATAGCAGCAGCATGGCTTTGGGCGAGTACACGCGATCAGCGGCTGTGCTTAGCTCGTGAATATCCGCCAACGATTGCACCGACAGCAGCAAAAGGTCGCAATGTTTGGGGACTATGGGCTCGTGTGAAAGCTGTGCATAGTCGGATCCTTCAAGTTGTACACCGGGTGCGACATCAGACAAAAGTTGCAGAATGCCAAGCCGTAGTAAAGGGTGAGGCTCGACGATAATAATGATCGGCATTTTTTGCTCTTCCTAAGTTCCACGCCGCGTTGCTGCCCGCGTCGATCGGGAGGCTGAAGCATATCGTGACGAGCCGTGAACTCTTGCTGCCCCTTGGGTGCTGCATGACAACAGGGCAATTAGTAGAGCAGCGTATCTTCGCAATATTTTCAGCCATCTGTCAGGTTTCGTGCTGGACGAAACAAAATGATCTAATTGGATCATTACGTTTTATATGGTATTGACACACGGGCTATTGTGCAAGCATTTGTTCGTGTTCTAAAACATGTGTAAGTGAATACCCTAGAATATTTTCCTGGATATGGTTATTTAGGACAGTCGAAATGGTATTTTCTATCGGCATAACCAGCCTCGGACAGTACCAGGTCTATCTGACACTCATCATTCGGTGATCGGCTTAGTGACATACGCGATAGTGCTGCGGGTACGTTGGCGGTAATGGACACGACGCCTCCTTGGCCCATGACCGATTTCCCCCCATTTCCTTCTTTTACTGTACGTACTTTGTAGCGTAATGTTACGTTTTCGGTGCTCTTGACATAGGGCACTATAACTACAGGCTGGGTCTTCGAGAAGGTTTCCAGCCAAACCTGGATATCGCTATCGGCAGTCATTGTCTTCCCCGTTTTCGTTATGTGAGATCGTTCCTGTAAGTGGCGCACAAGGTGCCGGCATCACAGGCATGCCTCATGCCCGTGATGGCCTTCAATATAGCGACCTATATATAGCGGTAGTAACTACCGTTGGTTGATATAAGCCACGTTGGCGTAGCCGCTAGCTTGTGTAATGGTGGCGGTTTTGTTTGAGCCTTCTTGAAGAATGGTGGCTTCTTGTTTTGCTCCGCCTTGCCAGATGGTTGCCTTCAAGTTGGCGCCGTTCTGGTCAATATAAGCATCATTGCGATAGCCGGTTTGCGTGATGCTAGCGATGTCCTGGGCGCCTGTTCCGACTTGAACAATGCCAGCTGTGTTACGTACGCCAGCCTGGGTAATGGATGCGTCGACATTGGCGCCTGTTTGGGTGATCCAGGCATCGTTGTTCCAACCGCTGACTTGGTTGATGGATGCGGTTTGGTTCACACCTTGAGTCCAAGTGCCAGGAACCCAGACTTTCTCTGGGCGCCAGTGCCTCCACTCATACTCATAATGGCCTGAACCTTTTATGCCATCTTGATTAATCGTTGCGGTGCCGAAGCTGCCGTTTTGGTCAATGCGGGCATCGCCCCCGTTGACTCGTTGTTGCACAATGACGCCATCGTTACCAAACCCGCTTTGATTAAGCATGGCGGTGGCGTTGGTGTTGTTGTACTGTTCTATTGACGCATCGTTATACCAACCTGTTTGGTAGATAGAGGCTTCATCGGCTGCCATTGCCGCAGTGGCGCCGTAAGCTAGAGTGATACCCAAAGCGAGTGCGGACAGTTTGATACTCATTGTGTTTCTCCTCAATATAAAGACCACGCTTCTTTACAACGAGCCCAGCGGTCTTTGGGGCCGGGTTTAGGTACAGCCTGCTGTTCGGCGCTTCAATATTTAGTTTGATACGGGAACAGTAGAGGCTGCTTCATTCGTTTCAGCTGCCAGTTCGATGGAGTTGGCGGCGTAATTGGTTTCTTCACGCAGATAGTTTTGGATAATCGGCAGGTTCCAGTCGCTTTCGTTCTTGAGCACCCAGTGCTTATCCTTCAAACCTTGTACCGTCAGGTGCAGAACGGCTGCTTCTATTGCTTCCTTGACGCATAATTGAGCGGGTTCATTGGTCGTTACGCCGCCTTCGATTTCCAGCAGGTCTTTGAAGTTCACGAATTTGTATACGCTGGGACGAACCTCATAGGAAAAAATGGTTTTTGTGGTGGAGACGGTTTGCAGTACCTGTCCCGTGCGTATGTCTACGCTGCGCAGGCCGATGGTTACCTGGTCCATACGGTATTGGGTGGATAGCCCCACGCCCAGGAATCGGGCGCCCAGGCCGCCGGTACGCACATTGCTTTCATAGGAAATAATGCCGCCGTCGATCAGGATTGAGGCTGGGACCAAGGCAGGAATCTTGATTTCCGGTGCATCCTTGGCTTGTGAGCCATCCAGTGCTCGAACTATCCGACGCTCCGTCAGAAGCTCTTGCAGGCTTTCGCGTTCAACAGGCGTGAACCAGCCCGATTCCTTCAAGGCTTTCACCAGCATTGATGCTGCGCCTTGGGTGACCGATGTTGAAAACGAGCTGTCGGGCTGGGGTTTGTACTGGCCGGTTTGATCGCGGAAACCGTAAACTGCCACGACAACCTTGCCCTTGGGCGGTGGGAGCTTGCGCAAGTCATGTGATGATGGTGTAGCTGGAGTCAGCTGGGCGGCAGTGGTTACCGCGACTGGGGTGCTGGGTACCGCACAAGCGCCCAGCAGGCCGGAAGCAATCATGACCAGACCGATTTTTGCGATGCGCGGATAAGCAGCGCCATAGTTCTTTTTGTTTTTCATCATGGATTACTCACATGGAAAACTGTCTCTGCGCCCGATACTTTGTCTATCGTTGTGACTGTCAAATCTTTGGGATTGGTTGGGGAAACAACGACATTGATGACGAAACTGGTGGTTTCCAGCCTGCCAGGTATGAAGTTGCCATTCGCATCTAGAATCTGAGTAGTGGCCGCAATCGACAGACGGCTGATGACGTTGCGCTCAATCGATTCGTTAAGGATTTGGGCGGGGGTTTTCTCTTCAATACCGAATTGGTCGGATCCGATGTCGGGGTCGGTATGTCGGTTTGTCGCTATTGCGGAATTCAATAGCACCGGTCCATTCAAAGGGCTGCCGCCGAATGATGGGTTTAGCGGAAAATAGACCATCTCTGTTGCCGCCGCCTGGCTTGCCAAGGCGCAGGATGCAACTAACAATGCGGCACGCAGGCGATATGATTTTCTTTTAGACACGATTGCTCCTTT
Source organism: Candidimonas sp. (assembly GCA_035514715.1). GTDB lineage: Bacteria > Pseudomonadota > Gammaproteobacteria > Burkholderiales > Burkholderiaceae_B > Pollutimonas. The sequence continues at coordinate 2,249 of DATJCP010000228.1, read as the reverse complement.
CATTTACATCTCCTCAGGACCCAGGTCAGGGCTTTTAACCAACATGCGTTCGACTTCACTGTCGGCGATGTTTTGGTAAACGATTTCTACCGCCATGGCGCTGATTTTTTTCGTGGCGGCTCGTGCTGGCGGAAGAAAGGTATGAAACATTTTCTTTTGCCGAAATTGCACCCATATCTCGCTACCGAAACGGGCCGAGGGGCGTTCGAAGATCGTAATGGTGTACTGGTTGCTTACGTCTTTTTGGCGCCACTGGGTCGTAAATGCCTGGTAGAAATCCCGGCCCAATACGGTGATAGTCCGATTGACGACAACTCCCGCTAACGGATCGTCAAACACGGTTTTTCTAGGTTCTGTTGCGCCGTTGACCTTGGCTTTAGGCAGTGTGTCTTGAGCCTCTTCTGTCTTGCTAGGTACGTCTTTTGTCACAGTCAGGGGGGCAGCCTGCGCAACCACGCAATAGAGCGCGATGACGACTGGTGCTAATAGAATGACGCTTATGCGCATTGCAGCCTCTCCCTAATGTTGTTGTTTATCGTTACGCTTGTGAATCTTTTTTTTACTGCGGAAACGAAATGAGTTGATCCATCTTAAGTGCCTACGCCATTAGAAACATGCGTCAAATGGCGTAGTCCGCATCCAGTTTTATTGCTTAATCTCCTTAGTGCTAGGCCTAAGCCGAACGGCTTAATTGAATTGCTTGATAAAAGGTTTCTTGAATTTCAGGCTACTTTTTCGGTGCCGTACAAGGATGGGCTGTCGGCGGGCTGCATGTGCAATTGATCCGTTTCCAGGTGTGCAATGGCGCCATCTGTCGAGTGGTAGATGACTGTTACGCGGCTATCCTGGATCTCATGCAACTGATTTGTGGACAGCTGGAAATGCGAGGCCACGGTTTCGTCATCAATGGATGCCGGAACCCGCCGCTGCAGCAGGTCTTTGAAAAAAATCTTGTGGTATCGCGCCCATAACACAATGATCAAGGCATTGAAGGTGGCAACCAGGAGATAGGCGGTCAGAGTAGTGATTGTGGGTAAGAACGGGTCCAGGAAGGCGATGCCAGGGCTGTCGTAGTTGTCGTTGATGATACTGACAACGCCCTTGGTGAATAGATAAAAGAACCCAATCCAGCCCAGGGCGGTCAGCGTGCTGTCGATGGCTAGAGCGAGTGTAGAGCGTTGCGTAGTGATGATCATGACAACTCCTTAATACCGCGATCCGGACTGGACCAACGCGCGCGCTGGCGCCGGATGCGCAGCATGACTTTAGGGAAACTGAACAAGGTGGTGAAAAGATTGATGATCCAGTAAGCGAATGGATACCAGATGATCCAGTACAGCGAGCGATGCAGGTTGGGTTCGTAGCGGCGGTCTATCAGGATGCTGACGACAAATTGCATCAGGCAAACCATGGCTAGCACCATGCCGGTAAATGAAGGCGGCATAAGTACCGAAACTTGAATGGAAATCGGTAGCGCGACGACATGGCCCAGCAGCCACAACACAATGGAAAGGGCAAAAGCAAATGCCCAGACAACAGACAAGCAATATTCAATCAACAATGGCCATAGTCGGCGGTGCCTCCAGCTCCAGATCGTGAGCAGGTTTTTCAGGAATACTTCGGCTCCGCCTTGTGCCCACCGCACGCGTTGCTTCCATAAGCCCTGCAATGTTTCGGGCATAAGTATCCAGCACAAGGCACGCGGTTCGTAGAAAATGGACCAGTGCTCGCGCTGGAGCTTCCAGGTAATGTCAATGTCCTCCGTAATCATGTCCAGGCTCCAGTAGTTGACCTGGTCGAGCGCCTTGCGCCGAAAAGCGGTAACGACGCCTGAAACCGTAAACAACTGTCCATAGACACGCTGCGTACGCTTGATGAGTCCGATGATCGATGAGAATTCCCCCACTTGTATCCGGCCGATAAGAGTAGAGCGGGTACGTATGCGCGGATTGCCGGTTACCGCACCTACCCGGGGATTGTTGACCAGAGGGGCGACCAGATAGCTGACCGCGTCAGTATCAAGCAAGGCATCGCCATCAATGCAAACCAGGTATTCACTGCGGGCAGCCATGGCGCCCATGCGCAAAGCCATAGCCTTGCCTTGGTTCTCCGCCAGGTGGATGATCCGTAGCCGGGAATGTTCTACCGTTAGGCGGTCGAATAGCGCAGCGGTACTGTCGGTGGAACCATCGTTGATTGCAATCACTTCGATATTGGGATATTCCTGCGCCAAGGCCGCCAGTATGGTG
>DATJCP010000227.1:0-3424 GCA_035514715.1 Candidimonas sp. | reverse complement strand
AACAGATTTACAGTCTGCCCCCTTTAACCACTCGGGCATCCCACCAAAAGCGAACTGCGAATTATGAAGGCTTTTTAAAGTCTTGTCAAACGGTGTGGCGATTAAAACAGAAGAATTTGCTGTAATAAAGCCACAACCGCTTAAAACCGCTGATTATCAAGACTAAAAATAGGTCAGGCCTATCGATATGATAACGCCAGTCACGAACAGCTGGATCAGACAATAACCCATAATGTCCTTTGCCTTCAAGCCAGCAATCGCCAGTACGGGCAGCGCCCAGAATGGCTGCAGCAAGTTGGTCCATGCGTCGCCCCATGCAACGGCCATCGCAACGCGCGGCATATCGGCGCCCAATGCTTGGGCACTTGCGATAACAACGGGACTTTGCACTGCCCACTGCCCGCCGCCCGAAGGAATAAAGATATTCACAATGCCGGCGCTCATGAAGGTCCAGAACGGCAGGCTTTCCGCTGTGGCAAACGAAGTCATCCAGTCGGACAGGCTCGCCGCCAGGCCAGAATGCATGATGATCGCCATGATACCGGCATAGAAAGGAAATTGGATCACAATCCCGGCAGCACCCTTGATGGCCTCATCCAGGCTATTGAGCAGGTTTCTTGCATTGCCGTGCAATACGATAGCCAGGAACAAGAAAGTGAAATTGATCACGTTCAGGTTCAAGCCACCGTTGCGCACCACATAGTAGTCAAACAAATATGCCAAGCCTGCAAATCCAATCAGCAACGACAATACTTTGCTGTTTTCCAGCCTGGCGGCAGGACGATCATCCTTCGCACTGGAAACCGCTACTTCATTGAGCTTGGCCTCATCGACATAGACGCTGTCTTTTTCGTCAGGCATCATCAACCGGTTTACCAATGGCACGATAATGAACATCGCCAGAACGATAACAATGTTGTACGTTGAGAAAATGGTATCGGAAGTGGGAATCAAACCGATTTTTTCGGCCTGGAAATGCCCTTTGGTCGCAATGGTCAACGGAATAGACCCTGCCAGACCGCCATGCCAGACAACAAAACCCGAATAGGCACTGGCTACCAGCAAACGGTAGTCCACCCTAACGGTACGCGCCAATTGCTTGGCAAATAGCGCACTGACCACCAGGCCAAAGCCCCAGTTGATCCAGTTGGCCGCCAAAGCAACAACCGTGACCAGAATAATCGCCTGTCCCGGGCTTTTAGCCAGTACAGCCAATGCCGCCAGGATACGTTTTACAAACGGCGTGCTGGCCATGATGTACCCAGCCACCAGCACCAGTACCATCTGCATAGTGAAACTGAGCAAGCCCCAGAAACCGTCGCCCCACATCGTGACGACTTGCATGGGTGTTTTTTGCTCTACCAAAACAGCCGAAACACCGGCAAGCAAGGTTAGCAAAATGACAAAAATATAAGGATCAGGCAGGTAGCGATCTACTAGCTTGACCGACAAACGGGACAAAGCTTTAAACATTTTTCTTATAGCTCCAAAGGATGTTGGACACGAACGAACGCACGGCGATTTCTTGTAGAAATCGCCGCTTGCATTACGTGGTTTTTTTATGTCGCCGGGAGAAGAAGCCGTCCGCGTTGTTTCAGGCTGAAACGGCGGATTTTTCGTGGCCCATCAGTGCCGGTCGACGGAATCGACACAGGCAAGATGCTAGCACGCAGAAATGAAGGAGTTAGTGAAAATACTTAGGGGTATACCCGCAGCAAAGCCCTGAAAACTTGGGGAAAATCAACTATGAGCTCAAGACTCTATAACCGCTGACAATCCCTGTAGTTCCAACAACGAATTCAAGTGCTCCCAGCCATGAAAATCAATCATCAGCTGGCCTCGATTTTTGGCTCCAACTTTAAGCGTTACACGCGTACCCAGATGATCTGACAAAGCTTCTTCCATACGCTTTACGTCTCCCGATTGAGTAACCGACTTGCGCCCCGGCTTAGGCGCCTTTTCCTCGGCCTCGCGTATGCTGCGCCCCACCAGCTTTTCAGTTTCACGCACCGATAAGCGCTTGGCAATGACTTCGTTGGCTAAAAGAATTTGTGTTGCGGAATCAGTGGCTAACAAAGCCCGTGCATGGCCCATGTCGATATCGCCCGCCAGAAGCATGGTTTGGACCGGCCCCGTCAGGTTCAACAGACGCATCAGGTTGCTGGTTGCCGAGCGCGAACGGCCTATAGCCTGCGCGGCCTGCTCGTGGGTCAGCCCGAATTCATCCAGCAGGCGTCGGACGCCATGGGCTTCTTCCAGGGGATTCAGGTCTTCACGCTGGATATTTTCGATCAACGCCATTACCGCGGCACTTTCGTCAGGCACTTCGCGCACCAGTACCGGCACTTCAGCCAAGCCAGCCAATTGTGCAGCCCGGAAACGACGCTCTCCTGCAATGATTTCATACTTTCCAGCGTCTTTACCGGCCAGCGGACGCACGAGTATGGGCTGCATGATGCCCTGGGTACGGATAGACTCGGCAAGCTCGTTCAAGGCGCCCTCGTCCATACGTGTACGAGGCTGGTATTTACCCGCGCGCATGAGCCCGACCTTCAGGACGGACGGAAGACGGTCTTCTTTGCCAAAATTTTCTATAACGGGAGCATCTTCGCCAAGCAAGGCCTCCAGACCGCGTCCCAACCCTTTCGGCTTTTTCGTTGCCATTGTGTATTCCTTTCTCTGATTCGTTTAGCTGCGCGGACGGGCTTGCTGCCGCAGTGCTTCTTTCTTTACGCGCTTGATTAGTTCATTGCCAAATTCAATATAGGCCTTGGCGCCACGGGAATTTTTGTCGTAGACAATACCGGGCAAGCCATGGCTAGGCGCTTCGGCAAGGCGCACATTCCGAGGAACTACCGTTTTGAAAACCTTATCCCCAAAATGAGTTTCGATTTGGGCGGAAACCTGCTGCTGCAGTGTGACCCGGGTATCAAACATGACCCGTAGCAAGCCTACCAACTGCAGCTCGGGGTTGATATTGCGGTGCACACGCTTGATGGTGTTGACCAAGTCCGAAAGCCCTTCCAGGGCAAAGTATTCGCACTGCATGGGAATAATCACCCCATGGGCCGATGCCAGGCCGTTCAAGGTCAGCAAAGACAGGGTCGGTGGGCAGTCTACCAAGATGAAGTCGTAATCGCCCAGTACGTGCCCTATGGCCTGCTTAAGCTGCTGTTCGCGTTCTTCCATCTGGATCAGATCGATTTCGGCGCCAGACAACTCACGATTGGCGGGAAGTACATCGTACCCACCCGATTCCGACCTGACCCGAGCCTGGGCTATGGTCGCGTCCCCTATCAAGACCTGGTACAGATTCTGCTCGACGTTGTTCTTATCGATGCCGCTGCCCATGGTTGCGTTGCCTTGGGGATCCAAGTCAATCAGCAAAACACGTTTACGTGTTGCGGCGAGCGCCGCAGCCAGG
>DATJCP010000226.1:0-8642 GCA_035514715.1 Candidimonas sp. | reverse complement strand
CAGGACTCAACCGCCTGCCTGGCCTGGGCCTTGGCCCGCTACTCGCATGTTGAAACCGTGGGTTTCGATTATGGCCAGCGCCATATGGTTGAAATGGCATGCCGCCTGACGGTGCGCCAGGAAATGAAAAACCAGTTTCCTGAATGGTCAAGCCGCCTGGGCGATGATCATGTGCTGGATTTGAGCTTGCTTGGGCAATTGTCGGATTGCGCCTTGACTGCCGAAAAAGAAATCGCATTTGCCAACAACGGTTTGCCCAATACCTTTGTCCCTGGCAGAAATCTGCTTTTTCTGACTTATGCCGCGGCGTTGGCGTATCGACGCGATATCAATGTGTTGATCGGGGGCATGTGCGAGACGGACTATTCCGGTTATCCCGACTGCCGCGACAACACGATGCAAGCGCTGCAATTGGCATTGAACCTGGGTATGGATCAGCATTTCCGTATTGAAACACCGCTTATGTGGCTGGATAAGGCTGCCACATGGCGTTTGGCAGGGGAAGTCGGCGGGCAGAAACTGATTGCCCTGACCCAGGAACATACACATACCTGCTACCTGGGGGATCGGTCGGTTCGGCACGATTGGGGGTATGGTTGCGGCACTTGTCCTGCATGTGAACTGCGTGCCCGGGGTTACCAAGAATTCTCCGCCGGCGCCGAGGCATCCCATGACTAGTATCACCAGAAAACTGGAGTTCGATGCAGGGCATCGCATCCCCGATCATCGCAGCCAGTGCAGGAACCTGCACGGCCACCGTTATGTATTGGAAATTACCCTGGAGGGCGATGTGATCGCTGCACCGGGGGCGTCCGACAACGGCATGGTGATGGATTTCTCGGAAATCAAATCCATAGCCAAAAAGCACATTGTCGACCAGTGGGATCATGCCTTTCTGGTTTTTAAAGGTGATACGGCGGTCGTGGATTTTCTTGCCTCGCTTGATAATCACAAAACCGTGCTTATCGATAGCATTCCAACCGCTGAAAACCTGGCACATCTGGCCTTTGATACGCTGGCTCCGCAGTACGATAGCCAGTTTGGCGGCAACCTGCACCTTAGCCGTGTAAGGCTGTATGAAACGCCCAACTGCTGGGTCGACGTCGTTGCAACGTCGACCGCTGCGGGCTAATTAGGCGGGCCGGCGCGCCTTCACGCACTGCGCGGCTTCGTTCGCCCGCTTGCGCGCCACATCGACATCGCTGTCATAAGCCAGGGCTACGCCCATGCGGCGGTTGGTGAAACTTGCGGGCTTCCCAAACAAGCGTAATTCGGTTTGCGGCACCTGCAAGGCTTTGCTCACGCCTTCGAACACCACATCATCCGCATCGACCCCGCCGTAGATGACGGCGCTGGCGCCCGGGCTTTTGAGTTTGGTGCTGACGGGCAGCCCCAAAATGGCTCGCGCATGCAGTTCGAATTCGTTTTGCCATTGGGTAATCATGGTGACCATGCCGGTATCGTGGGGGCGTGGGCTGACTTCGCTGAACCAGACTTCGTCGCCTTTGACGAATAGTTCCACTCCGAATATGCCTTGCCCGCCCAAGTTGTCTGTCACAGCGCGCGCAACTTGTTGCGCATTTTTCAGTGCAGCCGAAGGCATGGGGTGGGGCTGCCAGCTTTCAACATAGTCGCCCGCTACTTGCGTGTGACCTATGGGTTCGCAGAACTGAGTTTCGACCTGGCCGTCGGCGCCAAGCGCGCGCACAGTCAGCAGTGTGATTTCGTAGTCGAAATTGACAAAGCCTTCGACGATGATGCGACCATGACTTACTCGCCCGCCGGTCATGGCGTAGTCCCATGCTGCTTGCAAGTCGTCGGGGCCGTCCAGTTTGCTTTGGCCCATGCCGGAGCTGCTCATTACCGGCTTGATGATGCAAGGGTAGCCAATGCCGTTGTCTATGGCTGCCCGCAACTCATCCAGTGAGTCGCAGAACTGGTAGGGGCTGGTGGGCAGGCCCAGTGTTTCTGCGGCCAGGCGGCGTATGCCTTCGCGATCCATGGTCAGGCGCGCGGCGCGGGCCGTGGGTATGACGCGGACGACGCCGGCCGCTTCAAGAGCTTCCAGCACTGGCGTGGCAATGGCTTCGATCTCGGGCACGACAATGTCGGGCCTTTCGGCTTCGATCAGCGCTTTGAGTTGCGCTGGGTCGCTCATGGTGATGGTGTGCGCATGGTGGGCCACCTGATGACCGGGCGCATTGGCATAGCGGTCTACGGCAATGGTTTCAACGCCCAGCCGTTGCAGCGCTATCAGGACTTCTTTGCCGAGCTCGCCGGAGCCAAGCAGCATTACCTTAGTCGCAGAGGGGGAAAGAGGGGTTCCGATAGCGGTCATGTAAGACTCTCTGTGCCAAATGAAAGTATCGATTGTAAGGGGTAGAGCGCCTGGGCATGCCTGTTCTTTAAACTTGAAACAGAAATAGAGGTATTGCCTGAAACTGGGTAGAATCCTCTGGGTGGCAAACCAGAAGGAGACAGCGATGGTGGACAGCTCTTGGTTCGGTACCCGCGCACTGCGTGGCGTTTTGCTTGGCGGGCTGTTTGCCTGTGGCTCACCTGTCTGGGCAGATGCCCTAAGCGAGGCAGGGCAAAAAATCGCCACTTCCGGAGCGGATGGCGTGATTGCTTGCGTTACCTGTCATGGCGCAAAAGGTGAAGGCATGGCCGCTGCCGGTTTCCCATATTTGGCGGGGCAGGGGGCGGCTTATCTGGCTTTGCAACTGCAGGACTTCGCCAAGGGCGAACGCAGCAATCCAGTTATGGCGCCTATCGCGAAAGTGATGAGCGCGGAGCAAGTCAACGCCGTTTCCGCCTACTATGCGCAATTGCCGGCGCCATTCGATGCCAAGGGCTTAAGCGACCATCTGGACACCTATCCCGGTAAGGACGACGTGGGGGCCTGGTTGGCTAATCGCGGCGACTGGGCCAATAATATTCCAGCCTGTATTCAGTGCCACGGACCTGGCGGGGTGGGAATGGGGGATGCATTTCCCGCAATTGCCGGCCAGCCTGCCGCCTACCTTCGCGAACAATTGCTTGCCTGGAAAACGAAAAAGCGTGCACCGGGTCCATTGGCGTTAATGGGCGATGTGGCTAGCCGCATGAGCGATACGCAAATCACCGCGGTGGCTGATTATTTTGCTGCGCTGCCCAAGTCGGTTACGCAGGCCGCAACACGGCAAGGAGCAAAATAATGCGTTCATTATTCATATCTGTCGCTCGTGGCTTGATTGCGGTTTCGGCTCTGGGCCTGGCCACGGCGGCGTCGGGGCAGACTCCGGCTGCAACGTCCACGGATAGCGCGACGGTAGCAAAAACCGCTCCCGCGCCAGCATTTACGCCTCCTGATGCTCACTCGATTCCCGATAATGAATTCGGGAAAGCGGTGCGCAACGGCCAGGACATCTTTCTTAAAACCGGTAAGTATGCCAGCCAGTTTGTGGGCAACAACATGAACTGCGTCAGTTGCCATATGGACGCCGGGCGGCGCAGCAATGCGTCGCCATTGTGGGCGGCTTATGTTCTATACCCGGCTTATCGGGCCAAGAATGGGCATGTCAACACATTGGCTGAGCGCCTGCAGGGTTGTTTTCAGTACAGCATGAATGGCGCCAAGCCGCCGGCCGACAGTGAAACGATCGTGAATCTGGAGGCTTACATGTACTGGCTCGCCAAGGGTGCGCCCACTGGCGTCAAGCTTGAAGGGCAAGGCTTCATGCGCTTGCCAGAGCCTGCTCAAAAGGCTGACTACACGCGCGGCCAGCAGGTTTTCCAGAAAAACTGCGTGTTGTGCCATGGCGCCGATGGTGCGGGCCAAAGCGTCAATGGTCATATGGTGTTTCCGGCGCTTTGGGGTGACAACTCGTATAACTGGGGGGCTGGGATGCATAGCGTCACGACGGCAGCGGCTTTCATCAAGGCCAATATGCCGTTGGGTAAAGGCGGTAGCCTGACCGACCAAGAGGCTTGGGATGTGGCTTATTACATGAATGCCCATGAACGGCCCCAGGATCCGCGCTTCAACGGTTCGGTCGAGGAAACGCAAAAGAAATTTCACGATTCGTCAGACCTGTATGGGCAAACCGTGAACGGCAAGGTATTGGGCAGCAACTCCACGAAACCGGGAGGCAAGCTGCGCTAGCTGCGGGCGGTCATTTTTTGCGCCAGCAAGCCATGTCTTCCAGTGTTTTATAGCTGCCGACAACTGTGACTCCGAAAACAATATGCGCGGCCAGAGTGATCCAGTCGCGCGTCAACGAGAACCATGGAAAGGTAATCGTGAATCCGTACATATTGACGCCGTATAAAGCCAGCCCGTAAAAGATGCCCGCAAGCAGCGCATTGCTTGTCTTCCAAAGGAATACGATGCGGGCCAGTATGACACTGTAGGTAATGGACAGCGCAAAGTGCAGGAGCGTGGCAACAAACATTACCTTCAGATCGAAGGTGGCGGTGGGCTGCAGCGCTGCTGGCCCCAGAATAATTGACGCCGCCAGATGAGCATCCCGGTACAAGATGTCTGGCAGCGCGGCGTCCAGAAAAATCCACCACAGGATGATTTGCGCGAGGGTGGCAACGCACCCCGCGATCACTCCTGCGGCAATGGCAGCGCACCAATTCATGGAAGGGCGTGAGTAGTGTTGACCGTCATTCATTGGGAATGTGCAGTATCGTTTCCGCATATAAATTAATAATGCGTCAAGCCCAGCAGCCGCGTATTCAGACGCAGCGCCAGCCCTTCCGCGCCTTGCCGCATGACTTGATTGTGGTTCCAGGCAAATAGCGGTTTTGCAACCGGCGCCAGCAGATTCATCCACGCTCTGGTGGTGCGCACGTGCCATTCGTAACGTACGACGGTAACAGGCGCCTCATCATAGAAATACCAGCAGCCTATGCCTTCCAGCTCTCCGCTGGCAAACCCTTCAAGGAGCTTGAGCGGTTCAGCTCGGACTACGCAAATATCGAAGGTCAGCCGATACGGAAGCTGACCCTTCCAGGTAAAGCGCCATAGTCCGCCTATTCCATCTGGGTCGCCCGGGTTGATTTCATCGACTTTCTCTACGTTTTTCCACCATGTTGGCCATTCATGGCAAGAGAAAATGGCGTCCGATACCTGCGATAGCGGCGCTTCGATGCGCCAGATAGTGACGAAGCGGAATTGAGCCATGATTTATTGATCGAAAAAGTCATTGGGGAAGTCGGGGTTCAGTTCAAGCGCCTCCATCTCGACGGTTTCAAGCAATTGGCCCGCCGTGTTGTAGCTGCTTACTTTGACCGGGAAGCCGGTTGCCGGATCCAGCCATAATTGATAGCGGTGCACGGAGGCAACCGAAAAGCCGTTGTCGCCTTCCACAGTAAGGTGCACAGTGTCTTTGCCGCCGAGACGAGCAACGCCAAGAAGGTCTGTTTTCCCATGGCTCTGCAGTGTTTTTGTGTTCTGGAAAAGCGTGCCGACATCGGACTGGTCTATGCGTTGTCCAGAGGGGCTTTTGATCAAGCGGTTGTCGGGGCTCAGGGTAAGGGCCGGCAAACTTTGACGGCCAAAAGGCCATAGCCTGGCTTGTTTCTTTACCGGATCGTAAATCAGCACGGCCCCTTTGAAGGGCTTTTGGAGTTCGACCCTGACATATCCGGGTTTTTTGAAAAAATAAAGGAAGACGCTGGTTTGCTTGTCGCTGGTCGTGCGTATCTGCATTCGATACGAGGCAATTTTTTGATATTGCTCGATCGCACTCTGGATGGGAGGGGCAGAGCCGGAGAGAAGCAGCGAGACCATCAAGAGTTCTCCGAACATGATGATTCGACAACCTGAATGGCGCCCCGGATTTCACAGAGCGGCTTTGGGATGGAATTTGCCTGTGCCGTTTATCTTAGCACCGTCAAGGGCGGCGCCGGACCGCTGGGTCTTGATAATGATGACGGGTACTTGTTACGGCTATCATAAGGGTCCCCGGTATTGCCCAATAGCACGATAACAAGAATGGTTTGATGACCTCCGCTGAAACTTGCGCCCGAAGCGCTCCTGTAGAAACCTCTGCCACAAGTCGCGCAGCCCAGCTTTTGCTGGGCTTGAGCCTAATGTTGATTGCCTTCAATTTGAGGCCGTTGTTTGCCAGCTTGTCGGTATTGCTGCCCGATGTCTTGAGGCAAACCAGCTTGACGTCGTCGGGTGCCGGGTATTTGACCACGCTGCCGGTCTTGTGCCTGGGTTTGTTTGCGCCGTTTGCCCCAAGGATTGCGCAGCGAGTAGGGCCTGAACGCACTTTGCTCATTGTGTTGCTGTTGCTGACCGTAGGTACGGCTTTGCGCGGGTTGGGCGATATGTATTCGCTGTTTATCGGGTCGGCAATGGCCGGAGCGGCTATCGCGACTGGGAATGTGCTTTTGCCCAGCGTCGTCAAGCGAGATTTTCCCAAACATGCCGCCGTGATGACGGGGCTCTACACGATGGCATTGTGCGGTGGCGCGGCATCCGCGGCGGCGTTTACGTTGCCTATTGTGCATTTCTTCGGTGAGTCCTGGTCGGTAGGCTTGGCGATCTGGGCGGTGCCTGCCGCACTGGTTGCCCTGATTTGGGCGCCCCAGGCTTTGCGTAGCAGGCCCGGTGCAGGGCGGGCAGGGCAGCGCCCCGGCGGCTTATGGCGCGATCCTTTGGCATGGCAAGTCACTTTTTTCATGGGATTGCAGTCGGCGCTGGCGTATTGCGTCATGGGCTGGATAGCGCCTATTCTGAGGGATCGCGGCATGGATGGGGTCGATGCCGGGCTAGTGCTGTCGCTATCTATCATGGCCCAGGTTGTTACTTGCTTGCTGGTTCCGGCGCTGGCCGTAAGGTGCAAGGATCAGCGCTTGTTCAATGCAGGGCTTGCCGTGCTGGCAGCTGCCGCGCTGGCTGGTATGTTGTATGCGCCTTTGTCGACAGTATGGTTCTGGGCTGTTTTGCAAGGTATAGGCCAAGGAGGGCTGTTTGCCATTGCCATGACGGTTATCGTGCTGCGCTCGCCAGATCCCATGGTGGCTGCACAGCTGTCCGCAATGGCCCAGGGCGTGGGGTATGTGCTGGCCGCTTTCGGGCCGTTGTTGGTTGGCGTCTTGCACAGTATTACAGGCGACTATGCCGCTACTGGCTGGCTTTTCGCTTTCCTGGGCCTGGGCGCTGCTGTTAATGGTTGGGGCGCGGGGCGTGCCATTCTGGTGGAGCCTCACAGGCCGGACTAGCGCGCATTGGGTGCGCCATCCGATAATTACAACAAAGGAATAAAAGACAATGACACAATCGAACAGCATCAATCGCCGCATCGTACTGGCGTCCCGTCCACATGGCTTGCCGACGGCAGACAACTTTCGCCTGGAGGAGGTGCCGGTGCCCCAGCCCAAAGACGGTGAAGTCTTGTTGCGCAGCGTGTATCTGTCGCTGGATCCCTATATGCGCGGCCGCATGAGCGATGCGCCGTCTTACGCCGCGCCGGTAGAGGTCGATGCGGTGATGGGGGCAGGGACGGTCAGCCGCGTGGTGGCATCGCATCATCCCGATTACGCTGTAGGCGACTGGGTCCTGGCGCAAGGCGGTTGGCAGGACTACGTCGTTTCAACTGGCGCAGGCTTGACTCGGCTGGGCGACAAGCCTGAACATCCTTCCTACGCTGTCGGCATACTGGGCATGCCTGGATTCACGGCCTACATGGGCTTGCTGGATATCGGCCAGCCCAAGGCAGGTGAAACCCTTGTGGTTGCGGCTTGCGCAGGGCCGGTCGGTGCAACCGTCGGGCAGATCGGCAAGATCAAGGGTTGCCGTGTCGTAGGCGTAGCGGGCGGCCCCGAAAAGTGCCGTTACGCAGTAGAAGAGCTGGGCTTTGATGCCTGTCTTGACCATAAAGCGGATGACTTTGCCGAGCAGTTGGCCAAGGCTTGCTCCAATGGCATCGATGTCTACTACGAGAACGTGGGCGGCAAGGTTTTCGATGCCGTGCTGCCTTTGCTGAATACGTCGGCCCGCATCCCGGTATGTGGCTTGATCTCGTTCTACAACATGACGGAACTGCCTGGTGGTCCAGACCGCTTGGCATTGTTAATGCGTACGGTACTGACCAAGCGGCTGAAAATCCAAGGCTTTATCATTTTCGATGACTATGCGTCGCGTTATGACGAGTTCGCCCGCGATATGACAGCTTGGCTCGCCTCCGGCAAAATCAAGTATCGGGAAGACATGGTCGACGGCCTGGAAAATGCGCCGCAGGCCTTTATTGGACTGATGCAGGGCAAGAATTTCGGTAAGCTGGTTATACGCGTTGGCCCGCATTAAGGTTCGATGGACTCATGATTACGATCAAGCATATTGCCGATGCGCTGGGCTTGGCCCACACAACGGTTTCGCGTGCGCTGAATGACCATCCACAAATCAGTGATGAAACCAAAGTAAAAGTCAGGGAAGCCGCAGAACGGCTGGGCTATGTGCCCAATTCCGGTGCAAGGCTGATGCGCAACGGTTCCAGCAGCCTCATCGGCCTGATCGTGCCTGATGTTCAAAACGAATTTTTCAGTGCCGTGGCGCGAGCGCTGGCCAATCAATGCGCGGCATCGGGTTACCAATTGACGCTGGGCATTTCCGAAGATGACCCGCAGCGCGAGCAGCAGCATGT
>DATJCP010000225.1:0-3388 GCA_035514715.1 Candidimonas sp. | reverse complement strand
GAAAAACAGCGCACGGGATTTGGGCGTGCCGGTGCGCCGATTTACGTCATCTGCCTTGCAAGCCATGACGGCGTTCGACTATCCGGGCAATATCCGCCAGCTCGAGAATTTTTGCCAATGGCTGACAGTCATGTCTTCAAGTCAGCTTATCGATATGAAGGATCTACCGCCAGAGGTGCTGGGGTTGGCGCAAGAGGCTGGCTCTATTCCTGCTTATGGCGGGAGTCATCATTCCGATGCTCATCAAGGCGAAGACGCCCATCAGGCATTGTCGTTTGCGGAAAAAACGTCAATGCAGGATCAACAGGATGCTTCCTGGATACCGCTGCTGGCGCATGAGGCGCAAGCCAGGTTATTGCGCAATGAGCCGGCGATCATGGCTACGCTGACTCGCGATTTTGAACGTACTTTGTTGGAAACGGCATTGCGGCATTGTCATGGTCGTAGGATGGAAGCGGCCCAGAGACTCGGAATAGGGCGCAATACGCTGACACGCAAGTGCAGCGAGCTAGGCCTGAATGGAAGTGCGGACGACGGGGAATAAGCCAGGCATTATGGTTGCTCTTGCTACGGTCATTCAGCTTAGCTTGCTTCACCGCGCAGATAGGCTTGCGCGCGTTGCGCCATCAGGGCTTCGCGTTTGACGAAGTCGGCAACAAAGGAATTGGCTGGGTTGTGATGCAAGCCATAGGGGGTATCCCATTGCGCAATGACGCCATTTTGCATGACGCCGATACGGTCGGCGATGGCAAAGGCTTCGGCTTGGTTGTGCGTAACCAGGATGGCCGTATGGCCGGTTTTCTTAAGGATATCGCGCACTTCGAAGGCTAGGCGTTCCCGGGTGTCGACGTCAAGGTTGGAGAAGGGTTCGTCAAGCAACAGCAGCTCGGGTTCAGGAGCCAGCGCACGGGCCAGGGCAACGCGTTGTTGTTGACCGCCGGAAAGCTCATGGGGATATCGCTGGCCGGACTCTTCCAGACCAGCCAGCGCCAGGAGTTCGCGCACGCGTAGTTTGCGTCGTTGCTTGTCCCAACGGCGCAAGCCAAAGGCGACATTCTTTTCGACATTCAGGTGCGGAAAGAGGGCGTAGTCCTGAAACATCATACCGACGTGGCGATGTTCCGGTTCTATTTGCTTGTCGACCGACGACAACACGGTGCTGCCCAGGGCAATAGACCCGGTGCGCAGCGGTTCGAACCCGGCTATGGCGCGCAATACGGTGGTTTTGCCGCAGCCCGAGGCGCCTAGCAGACAGCCTATATGGCCCTTTTCAAGCGATAAAGACAGATTCTTGACGACTGGCACTACACCGTCGGGTGTGTCGTAAGCCAGGGAGATATGATCCAGTTTGAGCAATTCTGACATGTTAATGCGTTGCTTTAAATTGAGTACGTGCCAGTAGAATAACGGGCAATAAGCCAGCAAGAACAATGGCCAGCGCCGCTACTGAGCCTTCTTCATACGTACCGCGGGCAGCCTCGGCGTAGAGCCATGTTGCCAGGGTATCGAAATTGACCGGCCGCAATAACAGGGTAGCGGGAAGCTCTTTCATGGTGTCGACAAAAATCAGCAGGGCAGCGGCCCCAATGGCTGGACGCAACAGCGGCAGGTGAATACGCCGTAAAGTGCCGCTGGATGTTTCGCCCAGCAGGCGCGCGGCCTGTTCCATGGAGGGCGGAATGCGGGCCAGGCCTGATTCGAGCCCGCCTATCGATATGGCCAGGAAGCGTATGACGTAGGCACATACCAAAGCAGTCGTTGTTCCCATCAGCAGTAGGCCGGGATCGGGATTCCCTAGCAGCCGCCAGAACCACGATGCAAGGCCGTCGACCAGCATAATGGGGGTAAGCATGCCTATAGCCAGTACGGTGCCGGGTATGGCGTAACCCGAGGTGGCAACCCGTGCACACAGCTTGGCCAGGGTAAAGGGCGCGCTGTTGCGTACCGCTCGGGCGGCCCAAGCTACGATCAGGCCGCAGGCCAAGGTTGCAATAGTGGCCAATAGTGCGACTTTGACCGTGTTGTAGCCACTGAGCAATAACTGGTCGGATACGGCTCCCGCGCTATTGATGTGCTTGATGGTTTCGTTCAGCAAGTACAAGGCGGGGGCGATAAAGCCAATGATAATGGGAAGCCAGCCTAGCGTGAAAGCTATGGCTGCGGCGCAGCCCTTTAGCTTCTTGGGCTGGATAGATCTGGCCCGTTGCGTGCTGGCGTAGCGCTGGCGCCGCCGGCCGTGCCGTTCGACCAGGATAAGAAAGACGACGATGGCCAGCATGGCCAGTGCGATTTGTGCGGCTCCAGCCAAGTCGGAACGGGTGACCCAGGTGGTGTATACCGATACTGTCAGCGTCTGCACGCCCAGGAACTCCGAAGCGCCTATGTCATTGAGCGTTTCAAGCAAGGCCAGGCTTACGCCGACAGCAATGGCCGGGCGGGCCATCGGCAGCGCCACGCGAAAGAAAGTACTGCGCCCCGACGCGCCCAGCACCCGGGCGGCTTCTAGCAAGCTGGCAGCCTGGGTGGCGAACATGACGCGCGTACTAAGATATACGTAGGGATAAAGTACGAAACCCAGCAAGAATATGGCGCCGGGCAAAGAACGTAAATCGGGAAGCCGGAATTGGCGCGGGCTGTCGTAGCCCAACAAATCGCGCAACAAGGTTTGGACCGGCCCTATGGGATGCAGAATGTCCAGGTAGGCAAAGGCTACGATATAGGTGGGCACTGCAAGCGGCAGCAATAATGCCCATGACAATACACGGCGCGATGGGAAATCAAATGCGGTAATCAGCCAGGCGCTGCCTACACCCAGGCAACTGACCAATATGCCTACACCAATCAGCAGCAATACCGTATTGCGAAACGCTGTGGGCAGGACATACGTCAGCAGATGAGACCAATGTTCGGTGGACCCTTGCAGCGCGAACCAGCACAAGGCAATAACGGGGGCGACTACGCACAACGCGATGGCAATGGCGCTGAGCCGCCAGCCTAAGCCAGCTTCACATGAAAAAAAACGACGCAAATACAACAGCGGGTGTTCCTGCAAAAGTCGATAAAACGCGGGCATGCAAGCCCGCGTTTTATGGGAAAAGAACTGGCTTTTAGTTGTTGAATCCAACTTTGTCTACCAATTCACTGGCCTGCTTGCGATGCTTGGCGATTTCCGTAAGTGGCAGGGGATCGATTACCAACGGGCCGAAACTGGCAACCACTGGATCAAGCTTGACCCCGGCCTTGACCGGATATTCGTAGTTAGCATTGGCATACAAGCTTTGCGCCTTGTCGGACACCAGATATTCAAGCAGCTTTACGGCGTTGTCTTTATTAGGTGCAAACTTGGCTACAGAAGCGCCGGAAATATTAACATGGGTGCCGCGGCTCT
>DATJCP010000224.1:0-1550 GCA_035514715.1 Candidimonas sp. | reverse complement strand
GGCCTGAATAGAGTGATACAAATAGGCAGTTTTTCCAAGACGCTATCGGCCTCGGTGCGTTGCGGCTATATTGCCACCCGGCCAGACTGGATAGACGAACTCGTAGATTTGAAGATCGCCACCGCATTCGCCGGCTCGCAGATATCGCAAGAGCTGGTCCTGACGATGCTCAAGGACGGCAGCTACCGCAAACATCTGGAGACCCTGCGGCTACGGCTGGCGACCGCCATGCGAGACACAACGCAGCGCCTGGCCGACATAGGCATTACGCCATGGATCACTCCACGAGCGGGGATGTTCTTGTGGTGCAAGCTGCCCGCCGGGCTGAATGCCACCGACATGGCCAAGCAAGCCCTGCAGCAAGGCATAGTACTGGCTCCAGGAAACGTATTCAGCCTGTCTCAATCGGCAACCGGGCTAATGCGATTCAACGTATCGCAAATGTCGGACAAGCGCATATTCAAGCTACTTGAAACGGCAATCAAATCGGCCGGATAAGCATTGCCATTGTGCGGGGAGAGGAAGACTTTCCCTACACGGCTAATGGGGCAAACTGGCCAAAATGCTACAATACCTGCCCCTTTTGCGCGATTTTCGCCATCCTCCCCTACCCCACATGATTATTCTCAAAAACGTGACCTTGCGTCGCGGCAGTAAAGTATTGCTCGACAAAACCTCTGTCACGCTGAATCCCGGTGAAAAAGTAGGGCTGGTCGGGCGCAACGGCGCTGGCAAGTCATCGCTATTTGCCGTCCTGAACGGCTCGCTGCATGAAGATGGCGGCGAGTTTTCCATTCCCTCCCAATGGCGCATGTCGCAAGTAGCTCAAGACATGCCGGAAACCGAACAAAGCGCAACCGACTTCGTAGTGGAAGGCGACACCCTTTTACTTGCCGCGCAAACGGAAGTGGCGGCTTCCGAAGCCAGCGACGACGGCATGCGTATGGCGCATGCCTACATGGCCTTGCACGATGCCGGCGCACACGACGCACCGGCCCGCGCACAAGCGCTCATCCTGGGGCTGGGTTTCAGCGTTGCCGAACTCGACAGGCCCGTTAACAGTTTCTCGGGCGGCTGGCGCATGCGGCTGCAACTGGCGCGCGCCCTGATGTGCCCGTCGGACCTGCTGTTGCTGGACGAACCGACCAACCACTTAGACTTGGACGCTCTGGTATGGCTGGAAGCCTGGCTGAAGAACTATGCCGGTACCATGGTGGTGATCAGCCATGACCGTGAGTTCCTGGACGCCGTAACCGGCGTGACGCTACATATCGATCATGGCAAGCTGGTGCGCTACGGCGGCAATTACAGCAAGTTCGAAGACATGCGCGCCGAACAAATGTTGCTGCAACAAGCCGCCCACGCCAAGCAGCAAGAAAAAGTGGCCCACCTGCAAAAGTTCATCGACCGCTTCAAGGCCAAAGCCAGCAAGGCCAAGCAAGCGCAAAGCCGCGTCAAAGCGCTGGAGCGCATGGAAAAAATTGCTCCAATCCTGGCTGATGCAGAATTTCAGTTCGAATTCAAAGAGCCCTTCAGCCTGCCCAACCCCA
>DATJCP010000223.1:0-10377 GCA_035514715.1 Candidimonas sp. | reverse complement strand
CGGATCAGCTAAATCTGTGAAATATCGTGACCTAAGAGACTTTATCGCGCAACTCGAAAGCGCGGGCGAACTCAAACGCATTACTGCTCCGGTATCGACTGACCTCGAAATGACCGAGATCAGCGACCGCGTGCTTCGGGCAGGCGGGCCTGCCCTGCTATTCGAAAATCCCATGCATAACGGCAAGCCAGCCAGCATACCGGTGCTGGCCAACTTGTTTGGCACGCCCAAACGCGTCGCGTGGGGGATGGGAGAGCAAGACGTGCATGCGCTGCGCCAAACCGGCGAATTGCTGGCGTCTTTACGCGAACCCGAGCCGCCGCGCGGCCTGCGCGATGCGCTGGCCAAGGTTTCCATGCTGAAGGCCGCGCTTTGGGACATGAACCCCAAAACAGTCAAAGGCGCGCCCTGCCAGGATATCGTCCTGGAAGGCGACGACGTCGACCTGAATCAGATACCGCTACAACGCTGTTGGCCAGGCGATATTGCCCCTCTGCTTACCTGGGGCCTGGTTGTTACGCGCGGCCCCAATGCCAAGCGCCAGAACCTGGGCATTTACCGCCAGCAACTGCTGGGCCGCAACAAACTCATCATGCGCTGGCTGTCGCACCGCGGCGGCGCCCTAGATTTTCGTGACCACGCCCTGGCCAACCCCGGCACACCGTTCCCCATCGCCGTAGCGCTGGGCGCGGATCCGGCGACCATACTGGGAGCAGTCACCCCGGTTCCCGATAGCCTATCGGAATACCAGTTTGCCGGCCTCTTGCGCGGCTCACGCACCGAAGTCACCAAAGCGCTAGGCAGCGATCTGTCCGTCCCCGCCTTCGCCGAAATCGTGCTTGAAGGCCATATACTGCCTTCGTCAGACCCGCGCGCCATCAAGCCGACAGTCCCGGAAGGCGTGTCCGGCCCGCCAGCCGGCGACTACGAAATGGCATTGGAAGGTCCCTACGGCGACCATACCGGCTACTACAACGAACAAGACTGGTTTCCCGTATTTACCGTCGAGCGCATCACCATGCGCCGCAACCCCATCTACCACAGCACTTATACAGGCAAACCGCCGGACGAGCCTGCGGTACTAGGCGTAGCATTGAACGAAGTCTTTGTGCCGCTGCTAAAACGCACTTTCCCTGAAATTGTTGATTTTTACCTGCCGCCCGAGGGATGCAGCTATCGCCTTGCAGTCGTATCCATACGCAAGCAATATGCCGGCCATGCCAAACGAGTGATGTTCGGCATCTGGAGCGTATTGCGCCAGTTCATGTACACCAAGTTCATCGTCGTCGTCGACCACGATATCGACACGCGCGACTGGAAAGAAGTGATCTGGGCCATGACGACGCGCATGGACCCGGTACGCGACACGTTGTTGGTTGAAAACACGCCTATCGACTACCTGGATTTCGCCTCGCCGGTATCCGGGCTGGGCGGAAAAATGGGCATGGACGCCACCAACAAATGGCCAGGCGAAACTCAACGTGAATGGGGCACGCCCATACACATGGACGACGACGTCAAAGCGCGGGTCGACGCCATGTGGAGCGAACTGGGACTGTAATTTTTAAGGTGTTATTTTTTTATGGCGCGGGCAACTTGCCAGCTTAATAGCAGGCTTGCGGCTATGCGCCATAAGCGGCGGCGCTTGCCTATGCCGGACAACAGCGCCGATGCACTTGACGCCAGCAAAGGATACTGCCGGGTCAACGACAGCGCCTGAAGCGCCCAGTCGGTAGGCCCTTTGGCAGCCAGGCGTGGGAAAAGCGCCTGTAAAAGCGAGGCGGGCCGCAGCGATTGGCCCATGCCTTCAATATTGCGAGCCAGGCTTTGCCGCTCGATGGCAGCGCGGGCGCGTACCAGCTCGATTTGCAAGGCCCGCTCGTTGGCAGAAAGCGATTTTTTCATGACATTCCCTTGCCTGGCAGATAAGACAAGCCCTGTATATTACGAGAACCGTATGTTTTCCGGCCCATCAGCGATCCTTGCTTGACGATGAGTCGGAAGATGGCTCGCGCAAACGTTCCAGCAAACTGAGATCACGCCGCAATTCGTCTACCGTCGCGGCAAACGGAGTGGGCGCAAAAAGCAATTTGCTGCGCACAGCCATGAACATGCCGCAACCTATCAGACCATACACCAATGCCAACAGCCCCAGCGCCAGGTAACGCTGATCGGTGGGCCAGAAATACAAGGCAATGGCAATGGACAGCACCAGAACGGCCAATGTCAAAAAAAGCAGCGCTCCGAACGCCAGGCCCAGGACGGTAATGAGATGCGCTTTCTGCCCTGAGGCTTCCAGCGAAAACAATTCCAGCCTGGTACGTACGATGGACAGCAACGTGCATGCCAGATCACCAACGGATTGTCGGAGCGCCATGGTTAGCCCTTTATGTTAACGACGGCAGATAAGCGCACCAATCAGCACGCCAGCCAAGCCAGCCATCCCAATGGCTTGCCAAGGATTATCGTGGACATAGTCGTCGGTAACGCGAGCAGCACGGCGGCCGCGTTCAACCAAGGCATCTTGCGTGTCATACAGGGCTTCGCGTGTGCGGCGCAACGATTGCATAGCACGCTCGCGCAGCTCGGTCGCTTTGTCGCCAGTGCTTGATGCCGCTTCGCGCAGCAACTTTTCCGCATCGTCCAGGCTTTCTTTCACGCTGTCGATGAAGGCATCTTCTGAAGCTACTGCATTTTTCTTTGTCGCCATGATTAACTCCTAGTACAAGAATAGGTGAATAAAACTAAGGGCAAAGCTTCAATACTAACGAAGCTTTGTGACTTCAACCACCGATGCCACTCCGCTTTGGTCGCTTTCCTGCTTCATGACCATTTGCACATCAGGGCAGAACCAATCGGTAACTGCCGAAGTCATGCCTGGCACAGGAAGCACCAGCCCATTGAAAGACGCCTGGGTAGGATCGGTAATACGCGTATAGCGGATAGGCCAGCAAGACAGCTTGCCAGACGCCGTTTGTATCGTTTGACGGTCACCGACTTTCTTGAGCCCGGTATTGACCACTATGGGTTGGGTCTGCACAGCTTTGTGATCCACATTGATCTGGAAGCGCATCGCGGGAAACGTTTGCCCTGCTTTTTCTATGGGTTCGCCATAGGCGAATAGCCCTAGCATACGCAGATCGAATTTACCGTTGACAGGCTCCCGCTTGCCCTGCGCGTTAAGCCGTTCAAAGGTGGCTTTGCCATTTTTCACGGCCATCCAGTAATCCAGCGTAGATTTGCCTGGCGGCAAGCCTGCCAGGCCAAACGTCGCAACGCCTTGCACCCTGGCTTCGCAGCTATCGCTGCCTTGCTTATTGACCTCGGAAAAAGCCAGGTCTGCACCCATTTGCATGCCGCCCGACCCGCTAAGCTGGGCCTGCCCCCCATCGTGCATGAAGGGGGCTTGGCAAAGACCAGCATACGCCGTGCCCGAAGCAAGCGTAAGTGCCGCTGTTGCTGCGCCCAAATATTTTACAAACTGCATAAGCATCGCCTCTTGGGTATAGCTGAACTTCATACTAACGCATTTACCAGGCGTGTTTTCGACAAAAACACTGCAAACGCAACGGATTGCAAGTGTTTATTGCCGCAAACCCTCTTTTCAAGCGTCCTTCTGGCGCGTACCAAAGATGCGATCGCCAGCATCGCCCAGCCCTGGCACGATATAGCCGTCTTCATCCAGATGCTGGTCAATCGACGCAGTATAAATATGCACGTCGGGATGATGGGTTTCGACAGCCTGGATGCCTTCGGGCGCAGCCACCAGCACAAGCGCGCGGATATTGACGCAGCCGGCTTTCTTTAGAAGATCGATAGTGGCAACCATGGATCCGCCGGTCGCCAGCATCGGGTCGATAATCAAGGCCAGGCGTTGATCCAATTCTCCTACCAGGCGCTCCAGGTAGGTTTGCGCCTGCAAGGTTTCCTCATTACGCGCAATGCCTACGGCGCTGACCTTGGCGCCGGGGATAAGGTTAAGTACCCCATCGAGCATGCCTATGCCCGCGCGCAATATCGGCACCACGGTGACCTTCTTGCCCGCCAATTTCTCGACGTCAACAGTACCACACCAACCTTCGATGCTGGTGGGTTCCAAAGGCAGATCTTTACACGCCTCGTAGGTCAGCAAGGAGGCGATTTCCTGCGCCATCTCGCGAAAATTTTTAGTGCTTAGGTCCGCGCGGCGCATCAACCCCAGCTTGTGCCGTATCAAAGGGTGGCGAATTTCGTGTATGGGCATGGGTGAAGCTTCCTGCAAAAGTGTGATGAAAGGCTATTATGAACGGTCTAACGCGCCGCCAGCCAACTGACCAGGGCATCGTTAAAAGCGCGCACGCCCGTTGAACGTTCGTCGTTGACGATGCTGACCAAAATGTAGCGCTTCCCGCTGGCGCCCAGCACATAACCGGCCAGTGCCCGCGAATCGCGCAAAGTACCGGTTTTAAGATGGGCCATACCTTTGACCTCATCGTCGCGCAAACGCCTGCGCACCGTTCCGTCTACTCCGGAAATCGCCAGCGAAGAAATGAACTCGGGCATGAGCGGCGAATGCCAGGCAGTATCAAGCATGCCTGCCAGACCCTCGGCCGTTATGCGCCCCTCGCGGGACAGCCCTGCGCCGTTGTCCAGGACCCAGCCGCGCGTATCAACCTTTTGCCCATTCAAAACCGTCAATGCAGCGCTGGCGCCGGTTTGCGCCGTGGCGCCCGCCCCCATGCGTTCGAAGCCCAGCGTCAAAAGTAAAGTGCGCGCCATGACATTGTTGCTTTGTTTATTGACCTGGCGAATGGTGTCGGCCAGGGTTTCAGACTCGTGCCACACCACCGGCTCTGCGCCCGCGGGTACCCTGCCTTCGCTGATGCCCTTGGCCAGCGTGCCGCCCAATTCCTTCCATAGCATCTGGAACAGTGCGGCAAAGTAATCAGGCTGCGACAACGCCAACCGGTATACGCTGAATTCACCGCAGGAACCCGCAGCCGTACCGCTGACGTTCACGATGACCTCGCGGCCCGCTGAAACCACCTGCGTAGCAATTGAAGGCGAACCTGGGCAAGCCACGCTGCTCCAGTTGATGTCGCCGTTAATACGTATTCCTTGCAAGGGAGGATCGACGATAGGTATCCACTTGCGGGCCTGTTTATCAGGCTGAAACACCAGGCGCACGGCGCCCAGTCCAACCATCATGGCGTCAGGGCTGGCGTTATAGGGCCGGTCGGCGGCGCCATCGAATTCGCCGGGATTGATAGCGACACGGCCGAATCGGGACCGGTCAACCACGACTTCCGACAAGTTCTTGATGCCGCGCAAGCGCAACTCACGCAACAGCCCCCACAACTCTTGAACTGAAAGCAAGGGATCCCCGCCCGCCTTCAGGTACAAGGGCCCTGCCAGACTGCCCTGTGCATCGATTTGACCGCCACCTTTGGCAAAAAACGTAGTGCGCCAGGTGTAGTCAGGACCCAGCCCCGCCAAGGCAGTCCATGTCGTGACCATTTTCATGACCGATGCCGGATTACGAGGCTCCGACGCATTAATGGACATGAGGCGCGGACCATCGATCTCTTGGACCACCAGGGAAATCGAGCTGTCGGGCAGGCGGCTGGCGCGCCATGTCTTTTGCAGATCATCAGGCAAACCTTGGGCCTGGGCCTGCGCGGCGAACAAGCCTCCAATCGCACAGAGCAGGCCGATTGCAACCTGTCGCCTTGCCATTCTTAGACGATCAACCCATTGACGCGGCGCCAACAAAGACATGATGCTTCGATCCTGGAAAAAGTATCAGCATAACCAAAGAAGTCCCATTTGGTATGGCGTTTGGACAAAAATCCGATACAACAGCTTAAAATACAGTACAAATTTCATTTCGGGCGTACTCTGCGCCCACATCAAAGACCTCACGCGTGAACCCTAGCCTTGAACTTTCCCAGTTCAATTACGAACTGCCACAGGAACTTATTGCCCAATCGCCCGCCGCACGGCGGGTAGAAAGCCGTCTGCTGCACCTGGACTCCAACAGCGCCTTGCATGACCGGCAATTCGTCGACCTGCCCAGCCTGCTGCGGCCCAACGACCTTCTGGTCTTCAACAACACCCGTGTCATCAAGGCCAGGCTGTTGGGCCAAAAGGAAAGCGGAGGCAAGGTCGAAGTCCTGATCGAACGCATTACCCAAACCGATAGGGCACTGGCCCACGTCAAGGCCAGCAAATCGCCCAAACCCGGCGGGAAGTTGATACTGGCCGATGCCTTCGCCGTAACCGTACTGGGCCGCGAAGGCGAACTCTTCGAGCTGGAGTTCCCCGAACGGGTGCTGGACTTGCTGGATCGCTATGGCGCCACGCCCCTGCCGCCCTATATCGAACACGCCGCCGAAAACGAGGACGACGAGCGCTATCAAACCGTCTACGCCCGCGAACCCGGCGCCGTCGCTGCGCCCACCGCGGGCTTACACTTTGACGAAGCCATGTTGGCCAAGCTTGCCGCACAAGGTATAGCCCAGGCGTTTGTAACGCTGCATGTAGGCGCAGGCACATTTCAACCTGTGCGCACCCAAAGTCTGGCGGACCACATCATGCACGCCGAGCGCTACAGCGTATCGGCCGAAACCGTTGCGCAAGTCAAGGCAACGCGCGCCGCTGGAGGCCGTGTGGTAGCCATAGGCACAACCAGCGTACGGGCGCTGGAATCGGCCGCGCAACACATGACCGATGCCAACCAGGACGGGCCTTTTGAAGGCGACACTCGGCTTTTCATTACGCCCGGCTATCAGTTTTCCTGGGTGGACGCTCTGCTCACCAATTTCCATCTGCCGCAATCGACCCTGCTAATGCTGGTGTCGGCCCTGGCAGGCATGGAACCCATACAGCGCGCTTATGCGCATGCTGTCCAATCCCGGTATCGCTTCTTCAGTTACGGCGATGCCATGTTCATAGAATCTTCCAAGCAATGACCGGTTTACAGTTCAAGCTGCTGGCCACCGATGGCGCCGCGCGCCGCGGCCAGATCACCCTTAATCACGGCGTAGTGGAAACGCCCATCTTCATGCCGGTGGGCACCTATGGCAGCGTCAAGGCCATGCTGCCACACGAACTTGAAGACGTTGGCGCCCAAATCATTCTGGGCAACACCTTCCATTTGTGGCTGCGCCCCGGCACTGAAGTCATGGAAAAACATGGCGGCCTGCACGGATTCATGCACTGGAACAAGCCCATACTGACCGACTCGGGCGGTTTCCAGGTGTTCAGCCTGCACGGCATGCGCAAAATCACCGAAGAAGGTGTCAAGTTCGCATCTCCCATTGACGGCGCCAAGCTATTCCTGACGCCGGAAGAGTCCATGCGCATTCAACGCGCCCTGAATTCCGACATCGCCATGGTGTTCGATGAATGCACACCTTATCTGATAGACGAGCGCCCTGCCACGACCGAAGAAGCGGCCACATCAATGCGCATGTCGCTGCGTTGGGCCAAGCGTTCGCGCCTGGCCTTCCAGCAACAGGAAAATCCCAATGCGCTTTTCGGTATTGTGCAAGGCGGGATGTACGAGCACCTGCGCGATGAGTCCCTGGCCGGCCTGGTAGACATAGGCTTTGAAGGCTACGCCATCGGCGGGCTGTCCGTTGGCGAACCCAAGGAAGACATGATGCGCGTGTTGGCGCACGTGGCGCCGCGCCTTCCCGTCAACGCGCCCCGCTACCTGATGGGCGTAGGAACCCCTGAAGACCTCGTCGAAGGCGTCAGTCGCGGCGTCGACATGTTCGACTGCGTCATGCCCACCCGCAACGCACGCAATGGCTGGCTGTTTACGCGCTTTGGCGATATCAAAATACGCAACGCCCGCTACCGCGACGACACCCGCCCCCTGGACCCCAGTTGCGCCTGCCACACCTGCAGCCACTTCTCCAGGTCTTACCTGCACCATTTGCAACGGTCCAATGAAATCTCGGGCTCACGCTTGAATACATTGCACAATCTGCACTTTTACTTGACCATCATGCAAGAGATGCGGGATGCCATCGCGGTAGGCCGTTTCGACGCATGGCGCGAGCAATTTGCCCGTGATCGCGCACGCGGTATCGAATAAGCAAGATATCGCTACAATACAGAGTTATCCAAATAAAAACCTCAGGAGTACCCGATGGCCGTTATTGACACCTTGACACTGATTCCCGCCCAAGCCGCCGCCGGCGGAGAAAACGCCTTGATGGGCATGCTGCCCATCATCTTGATGTTCGTCATTCTTTACTTCTTGATGATTCGTCCTCAAATGAAGCGCCAGAAAGAACACCGCAACATGGTGTCGGCTTTGGCCAAAGGCGACGAAGTCATTACTTCTGGCGGCTTGCTGGGCAAGGTCACCAAGGTAAGCGACAGCTACATCACGCTCGAAATCAGCACGCTGGCCGACAAGCCGGTCGAAACAGTTCTGCAACGGACTGCAGTCACCTCGGTCCTGCCCAAGGGCACTATCAAGGCGCTCTGATCCGATATGCGCACCCCGAACACTGGTTCGGGGTTTTTTCCCCGCTTTAGTTGTTGACCGACGATGAACCGCTATCCTCTCTGGAAATACCTCACCGTAGCAGTCGCCCTGATAATAGGCATTCTGTATACGCTACCCAATTTTTTTGGGGAATCCCCCGCGGTGCAGATCGCCGGAGCCAAGTCCACAGTCAAGGTGGACAATGCAGTGCTTAGCAGAGTCGAAGATATCCTCAAAAGCGGGAATATCACTCCAACAGGCGCTTATTTCGAACAAAATGGTCCCGTAGGCACCGTCAGGGCACGCTTTGAGTCCACCGACGTGCAGCTCAAGGCCAAAGACCTGATCGAAAAAACGCTTAATCCCGATCCTACCGATCCCGATTACACCGTCGCCCTGAATTTATTGCCGGCATCGCCAAACTGGCTGTCGTCATTGGGCGCACACCCCATGTATCTTGGGCTAGACCTGCGTGGCGGCGTACACTTCCTGCTGCAGGTCGACATGCATGGCGCCCTGACCGGGCGCTACGACTCGTTGGCCAGCGATGCCCGCAACACCTTGCGCGATGCAAAAATCAAAGTTGCCGGTATAGACCGCAACGATTTGTCCATCGTTTCGACCTTTGACAGCGCCGATGACCGTAGCGCTGCCGCTTCCGAACTGCGCCGCGCCATGCCCGACATGGTGTTCACCAACAGCGGTGAAAACGGCGGCAAGTTCATCCTGACCGGCAAACTGACCGACGCTGCCGTGACCCAGGTGCAAAGCAATGCCCTGAAGCAGAACATCACGACACTGCACAACCGGATCAACGAACTTGGCGTTGCCGAACCCATCATTCAGCAACAAGGCGCCGACCGCATCGTCGTGCAATTACCTGGTGTACAAGACGTAGCCAAGGCTAAGGAAATCCTGGGCCGTACGGCAACGCTGGAAATCCGCATGGTCGACGACTCACCCACGGCAACCGCCGCGCTGGCGGCCGGCACAGTGCCGTTTGGCCTGGAACGCTACACCGACCGCGATGGGCGCCCCCTGCTGCTGCGCCGTCAAGTGGTACTGACTGGCGAAAACCTGCAAGACGCCCAACCCGGACGCGACCAGCAAACCCAGCAACCATCCGTCAACCTGACGCTGGACGCCAAGGGCGCGCGGATTTTCCGCGACGTGACCCGCAACAATATCAACAAACGCATGGCTATCGTCCTGTTCGAACAGGGTAAAGGCCAGGTTGTCACCGCTCCCGTCATCCGCAGCGAAATTCCAAGCGGCCAGGTACAAATCACCGGCAGCATGACTGCCCAGGAAGCCGCCGATACCTCCCTGCTGCTGCGCGCTGGCGCATTGGCCGCACCCATGGAGATCATCGAAGAGCGCACCATAGGCCCAAGCCTGGGCGCCGACAACATCGCCAAGGGCTTTTACTCGACCCTGTACGGCTTTATTGCGATTGCCATCTTCATCATCGTTTACTACCGCCTGTTCGGCATGTTCTCGACACTGGGGCTGGCTTTTAACGTGCTGTTGCTGCTGGCCGTGCTGTCCATGCTGCAAGCCACCCTCACCTTGCCAGGCATTGCGGCTATTGCCCTGACGCTGGGCATGGCCATCGACTCGAACGTGCTGATCAATGAACGGATACGCGAAGAACTGCGCGCCGGCCTGCCGCCGCAACAGGCTATACACCTGGGCTTCGAGCGCGCCTGGGGAACCATTCTTGACTCCAACCTCACGACGCTGATCGTAGGCTTGTCATTGCTGGCATTCGGTACCGGGCCTGTGCGCGGCTTTGCCGTCGTGCATTGCATAGGCATCCTGACCTCGATGTTCTCATCCATCGTAGGGGTTCGCGCCCTGGTCAACCTCTGGTACGGCCGCCAGCGCAAGCTGCA
>DATJCP010000222.1:0-2242 GCA_035514715.1 Candidimonas sp. | reverse complement strand
GACGCCAGCACAGTCCGTTTTTTGAGCGAAGAAGAAATTCTTGCCCTTGGGCGTTTTGCTCTGCTGCGGGATTATCTGGATGGCAAGCGGAACGAGTTGGATCAAAGCAATCGCGCGCTGGGTACTTTGGCTGACGCAGAGGTCAATCGCCGCCGCTTGACTAACTTGGGCACTTTCAGGGCCTATGCCATGGCCTATTTGCATAAGCAAAGTGAACTGCGCCAAGACATGTTGATGCTTGTGCGCATGATGGAGCCCGAGTCCCAGGGTATACCTGTCGAGGTTTATTGTTTTTCGGCAAATACGGCTTGGGTCGAGTACGAGCGTATCCAGGGAAACATTTTCGATCACCTTCTGGCTATCCTGCCCGAGATGTCGCTACGCCTATATCAGGCCCCGGCGGGCAGCGACTTCGTCAACATGCGATAATTTTTCCTTTATAGCGGAGCCATCCAATGAAATTAATTGCGGCAATCATCAAGCCTTTCAAGCTCGACGAAGTACGCGAGGCGCTTGCCGATATCGGGGTCAGCGGCCTTACCGTTACGGAAGTCAAGGGTTTTGGCCGTCAAAAGGGCCATACGTAACTGTATTGCGGCGCTGAATATGTGGTGGATTTCCTGCCTAAAATACGCGTCGAGGTCGTGCTGCCCGCGGCCATGGTCGATACCGCTATCGATGCCATTATCAAGGCTGCCTTTACCGGCAAGATTGGCGACGGAAAAATATTCGTCACCGCCGTTGAGCAGGCAATCCGCATTCGTACAGGGGAAAGCGGTATCGACGCGCTATAGCCGCCGACAAGGCGCTATTCATTTTTACTGTTTGTCGTTTTTATGTGCGCTTGTCGTTTGTACAAGTGGCACCGAGGTATAGCAATGAAACCATTCAACTGGGACAACCCGTACCGCACCGAGCGTACTCCTCTTTTTGCCCGCAATGTGGTGTCGACATCGCATCCTTTGGCGGCTCAGGCGGGTCTGCGCATGATGCTCAAGGGCGGCAATGCCATTGATGCAGCCATCGCCGCAGCCGCCACCATTGTCCTGGTTGAACCGGTATCGTGCGGGTTGGGCGGCGATTGCTTTGCCATCTTGTGGGACGGCAAGCAGTTGCAAGGGCTGAATTCTTCCGGTGTGGCGCCGGCGGCCTGGAATGTCGAATACTTCAAACGCAAACACGGCGTCAATGCGCAGGGCTTGGCCAACATGCCTATGCGCGGCTGGGATGCGGTTACGGTTCCTGGCGTCGTCGCAGGTTGGGCCGCACTGCACGAGCGCTATGGCAAGTTGCCATTTGAGTCGCTCTTCGAACCGGCTATAGAAATCGCCGAGCGCGGTTTTTCCGTACCTCCCGTTGTACACCGTAAATGGACCGCGGCAGCGGCAGAACTCAAGGATCAGCCTGGTTTTGCGCAGGCTTTCATGCCCGAAGGCCGGGCGCCGCATATCGGTGAACTGTTTTCGCTGCCTGATGCTGCCCGTACCCTTAAACTGATTGCGCAAAGCAAGGGGCGGGAATTCTATGAAGGCGAGCTCGCCGAAAAAATAGCCGCATTCAGCAAAGCCTGCGGCGCCGCCATGACGCTTGATGACTTGCGCGGTTATAAGCCCGAGTGGGTCACGCCTATTTCGAAAGACTACCGCGGTTATACGCTGCATGAAATTCCGCCAAACGGGCAGGGCATTGCCGCCTTGATGGCTTTGGGCATTTTGCAGCATTTCGACGTGGCCGATCTGTCTGTGGATTCCCTGGAATCGCAACACTTGCAAATAGAAGCGATGAAGCTGGCATTTGCCGACTTGTACCGCTATGCAGCGGATTCGCGCAGCATGGAAGTGACGCCAGAGCAGATGCTGGACGATGCTTATCTGGCTAGCCGCGCCCGCCTGATAGACCGCAATCGCGCCACGCAGTTCGGCCCGGGGCGTCCGGCTTCAGGCGGCACCATTTATCTGACCGCTGCCGATGAAAGCGGAATGATGGTGTCCTTTATCCAGTCCAATTACATGGGTTTCGGTTCCGGTGTCGTGGTGCCGGGCACCGGTATCAGCCTGCAAAACCGTGGATATGGCTTCTCGATGGACCCGGCTTCTCCGAATGTGGTCGAAGGCGGAAAACGGCCATTTCACACCATTATTCCAGGCTTCCTGACGCGCGATGGCGCGCCTGTCATGAGTTTCGGCGTGATGGGCGGAGACATGCAGCCGCAAGGGCATTTGCAGACTGTCGTTCGCATGCT